>DASQDO010000492.1:0-2676 GCA_035634135.1 Actinomycetota bacterium | reverse complement strand
CCGACGCGTCGGGGTCGAGGGGCAGGAGCACGACGTCGTCGCCCGGGACGTTCGAGGAGTCGATGCCGGCGTTCGCGCAGACGAAGCCGTGCGCGGTCTCGGCGATCACCATGCCCCCGGACCTCCGCAGGACGCGTTTCGTCTCGACGGCCAGCGCCCGGTCGCGCTCGTCGCCGGGCACCACGCGGCCCTCGGCCTTCGAGACCACCTTCTGCGTGACGACCACGACGTCGCCGTCCTCGAGGGGAAGACCCTCCGTCGCCGTCACGAGCAGCGCGCCGAGGTCGTCTCCGCGGCGGACCTCGGGAACGCCCGTCACCGGGACGACCCTGATCTCGTTCAACGAAGCGCCAGGAGGTCGCGTGCGAGCTTCTCCGACGTCGTCCCGTCGACCATCATCGTGTCGAGCGCCGTGCAAGCCATCCCGAGAGACTGCACCGTCTCGACCTCGCCCGCGTCGCGCACGTCGACGACGAAGTGGTCGCAGAACCCTCCGTACCCCCGCGCCACCGCGGCGGCTGTCGAGCCGTGACCGAGGGACTCGAGCATGCGATCGGCGGGCCCCTTGATCGCCCGGCCCCCGACTATCGGTGAGACCGCGACTACGAACGGGTGGCGCGCGAGCGCGTCCGCGATGCCGGGGACGGCGAGGACGGGACCGATCGAGACGACGGGGTTCGACGGGCACACGACGACGACGTCCGCGGTGGCGATCGCATCCAGGACCCCCGGTGCGGGGGCCGCGTCCTCGACCCCCTCGAACGTCACGCCGGTGACCTCGGGCTCGCACCGTTCGCGCACGAAGTACTCCTGGAACGTCAGCGTCCGGCCGCCGGCGGCAGTGACGCGCGTCCTCACGCGGTCGTCGGTCATCGGCAGCAGCCTGTGGACCACGCCGAGCGCGTCGGCGACCTGAGCCGTCACCTCGCTCAGCGACGAGCCCGAGTCGAGCATCGACTTCCGCAGCAGGCACGTGGCGAAGTCGCGGTCGCCGAGGTTGAACCACGCCTCGGCCCCCAGGTCGCGCAAGCCCTCGACGAGGTTGAACGTGTCCTGAGCAAGGCCCCAGCCGCGCTCGGTATCGGCGAGGCCCGACAGCCAGTACGTGATCGTGTCGAGATCGGGCGAGACGTGGACGCCGTAGATCTCGTCGTCGTCCGCGGTGTTGACGACGGCGGTCACGCCTTGGCCGGCGAGAGCGCGGCTGATCCCTATGAGCAGCTTCGCCGCGCCGACTCCGCCACAGATCGCAGTGACGTTCACGCCGGTGCAGTCTAGTAGCCTCGTGCGATGAGCCGACTGGACGAGCTCGCGGGGCGCGCGTCCGGCGGCGAAAGGCTGGACGGGGCCGATGCGAGGGCCCTTGCGAGCCTCGCTCCGTCCGATCCGGCGACGGTCCTCGCGGCGGCTGCGGCCAAGCGGGACGCGGCCACCGGCCCGGTCGTCACCTTCTCGAAGAAGGTCTTCATCCCGCTCACGAAGCTGTGCCGCGACGCGTGTGGATACTGCACGTTCGCGCACCCGCCGCGTCCCGGCGAGGCCGCGTATCTCACGCTCGACGAGGTGCTGGCGATCGCGCGCGCGGGGCGCGACGCGGGCTGCGCCGAGGCGCTGTTCACCCTCGGCGACAAGCCGGAGCGCAAGTGGCGCGAGGCCCGCGCCGAGCTCGACGCGCTGGGCCACGACTCGACCGTCTCCTATCTCGTCGCCGCGTGCGCCGCGGTGCTCGACGAGACCGGGCTGCTGCCCCACGCGAACCCCGGCGCGCTGACGCCGGAGGAGACGGCCGCTCTCCGTGCGGTGACGGTCAGCCAGGGGACGATGCTCGAGACGCTCTCCGAGCGGCTGCTCGGGCGCGGCATGGCGCACTTCGGCGCCCCCGACAAGAAGCCGTCGGTGCGGCTCGCGACGCTGGAGGCCGCGGGAGCTGCACGCGTCCCGTTCACGACCGGGATCCTCGTCGGCATCGGCGAGACGCCGGACGAGCGCGTCGACGCCCTGCTCGCGATCAGGCACTCGCACGAACGCCACGGCCACGTCCAAGAGGTGATCGTCCAGAGCTTCCGCGCCAAGCCGGACACGCTGATGGCGCGTCATCCCGAGCCCGCTCTGGACGAGATGCTGCTGACGGTCGCGCTCGCGCGGCTGCTGCTCCCGGACGACGTCGCCGTGCAGGCGCCGCCGAACCTGACCGAGGACTACGGCGCCTACCTGGACGCGGGCGTGAACGACTGGGGCGGGGTCTCGCCGGTCACTCCCGACCACGTCAACCCCGAGAAGCCGTGGCCGCACCTCGAGGAGCTCGCCCGGACGACCGCCGCGCGCGGCTTCCTGCTCACGGAACGCCTGGCGGCCTACCCGCGCTACTGCGCCGAGCCGGCGGCCCTCGCGGCGTGGGTCGATCCCGCGCTGCATGCCCGGGTGCTCGACGAGATCGACGGCGACGGGTTGCGGCGGTCGGGGGAGTGGTTCTCGGGGGGCGACGCACCGCCGCCCGAGGGAGACGCGGCCGCAGTCGAGGCCGCGGGCGTCGGAGCGTGGCGGGTGCCGGGCCGCGTCGTGCGTTCGCGCGTCGCCTCCGCGCTCGACCGCGCCGAGGCCGGCGACGAGCTCGACGAAGCCGAGGTCGCGCTGCTGTTCACGGCCCGCGGGGCCGAGGCGGAACGTCTCTACGCC
>DASQDO010000491.1:0-3293 GCA_035634135.1 Actinomycetota bacterium | reverse complement strand
ACCTACACGCGCGGGATCGAAGCAGAGCGGCAGGTCCCGCTCCTGACCCGGCTCTCCGAGGTCGAGGGCTTCGAGCGCTACCTGCGCAGAGCCTTCCTCGGCCAGAAGCAGTTCTCGATCGAGGGCCTGGACGTGATGGTGCCGATGCTGGACGAGGCGATCGAGCTCGCGACCGCGAGCGGCGCGAAGGAGATCGTGCTCGGCATGGCGCACCGCGGCCGCCTGAACGTCGTCGCGCACACGGTCGGCCGACCCTACGACGTGATCTTGAAGGAGTTCGAGGGCGAGCGGCTGCTCGAGGCCGTGACGCACGACCCCGAGGGCGGAACGGGCGACGTCAAGTACCACCTCGGCTCCGAGGGGATCCGCAAGACGCAGAGCGGTGACGTCCACGTCCGCCTCGTCACCAACCCGAGCCACCTGGAGGCGGTCGACCCGGTCGTCGAGGGAACGACGCGCGCCCTTCAGACCGACCACGAGAGCCCAGAGGGCAGCCACGATCCGAAGTCGGCCTTCGCGATCCAGATCCACGGCGACGCGGCCTTCCCCGGCCAGGGGATCGTCGCCGAGACGTTGAACCTCGGCGCGCTCGAGGGCTACTCGACGGGCGGCACCCTCCACCTGATCGCGAACAACCAGATCGGCTTCACGACGAATCCGCGCGAAGGGCGCTCGACGCACTACTCGAGCGACCTCGCCAAGGGCTACGACATCCCGATCATCCACGTGAACGCCGACGACGCGGAGGCCGCGGTCGGCGCGATTCGGCTGGCGATGGCCTACCGGGACGAGTTCGACATGGACATCGTCCTCGACCTCGTCGGCTACCGGCGCTTCGGCCACAACGAAGGCGACGAGCCCGCCTACACGCAGCCGCTCATGTACGAGAAGATCGCGAACCACCCGACCGTGCGCGAGCTCTACGCGAAGGAGCTCGCCGAGCGCGGCGTGGTCACGCCCGAGCAGGCTGAGGAGCTCGTGACGGCCGTCGAGGCGCGCATGCGGGACGCCCACGACACGCTGAAGGCGACGATCTCGGCCGCGGGGGGCAGCGCCGTCCACGCGGAGCGGAGGCCGGGGCGTGCCCGAGGCGAGGAGCCGGAGACGGCCGTCCCGGCGGCCGAGCTCGAGCGGCTGAACCGCGACCTCCTCCAGGTGCCGGACGGCTTCACCGTCCACCCGAAGCTCCTGAAGCAGCTCGAGCGGCGTGTGAACGCGTTCGGCGCCGAGGGCGGCAGCGACTGGGCGCTGGCGGAGGCGCTCGCGTTCGGGATGCTCCTCCGCGAGGGCGTCCCCGTGCGCCTGACCGGCCAGGACACGGAGCGCGGCACCTTCGCGCACCGTCACATCGTCCTCCACGACGCGCACACGGACGCGACCTGGGCTCCCATCCAGCACCTCCCGGATGCGCGGGCGCCATTCCAGGTCTACAACTCGCCGCTCTCCGAGGCTGGCTGCGTGGGGTTCGAGTACGGCTACGCGGTCGCGCGGCCCGACGCGCTCGTCCTCTGGGAGGCCCAGTTCGGAGACTTCGTCAACGGAGCGCAGGTGATCGTCGACCAGTTCCTCGTCGCGAGCCTCGCCAAGTGGCACGAGACCTCGCGCCTGACGCTTCTCCTCCCGCACGGCTACGAGGGGAACGGGCCGGAGCACTCGAGCGCCCGCGTCGAGCGCTTCATGCAGATGGCCGCGCAGGAGAACATGCGGATCGTCAACTGCACCACGGCCGCGCAGTACTTCCACGTGCTCCGCCGCCAGGCCCACCATCCGAAGCCGCGTCCGCTCGTCGTCCTCACCCCCAAGAGCCTCCTGCGCCTGAAGCAGGCCACGTCGAAGCTCGAGCACCTCACGGACAGCTACTTCCGCCCTCTGATCGACGACCTCGAGCGAGATGCCGAGGCGCGGCGGCGCACCGAGCGCCTCATCCTCTGCACCGGCAAGGTCTACTACGACATCGTCGGGCACGAGGCGCGCAGCGAGAGCGACGACGTCGCGGTCGCGCGACTCGAGCAGCGCTACCCGGTCCCGGTCGCGGCCTACGACGAGCTCCTGTCGCGCTACCCGAACGTGAGCGAGGTCGTCTGGACGCAGGAGGAGCCGCAGAACATGGGCGCCTGGCGCGCGATCCGGCACCGGCTCGAGGAGGGTCTGCCGGCCGAGGTCGAGCTGCGCTACTGCGGCCGCCCGTGGCGGGCGAGCCCAAGCGAGGGCTACCCGACGGCACACCTCGTCGAGCAGGATCGGATCGTCACCGAGGCCCTGAGCGCGTAGTTCCGGGTGTTTTCGGCTGCCGCGAGCCGGATAGCCGCTTGTGGTGGCCGGGCGCCAGGATCGCCAGGAACGTCGTGCGCTGACCCAGGTGATGTTCCGTGCGGCGAACGAGGCGATCCTCGGGCCGGCGAGAGGGCGCGACCCGCTGACGTTCATCTGCGAGTGCGGGGACGAGATGTGCTTCGACGTGATCGAACTCACGCTCGAGGAGTACGAGAGCGTTCGCGCCGACGGCCGCTGCTTCGCGATCGCGTCCGGTCACGAGGGTGACGGCGACTCCGTCCTCACGGAGGTCGAGCGGTTCACTCTCGTCGAGAAGGTGGGAGCCGGGATGCGCATCGCGACGGATCGCGACCCGCGCGCGCTCATGCGAGACTAGCCCCGATGGACGGGCCCGCCCGCGACCGCCTGGCGAAGAACGAGGCCCTCTTCCGCGACGTGAACGAGCGCGTCAAGCGGATCGACGCCGCGCAGGGTGTGCCCGAGGATGAGCTCTGGGACTTCCTCTGCGAGTGCGGCGACGGCGGCTGTCTCGCGCGCGTCTCGCTGACCATCGTCGAGTACGAGCGCGTCCGGGCGAACTCCGTGCAGTTCTTCGTCGTGCCCGGCCACGAGGAGCCGGAGGTGGAACGGGTCGTCGAGGACACGCGGCGGTACGCCGTGGTGGAGAAGAAGCCCGGCGAGCGGAAGATCGCGATCGAGCGCGACCCGCGGTAACGCCGACGCTAGTACGCCCACGGAGGCCGGTCCGGAGCGTCCTCGGCCTCGGCGGCGACGTGGGCAGCCACCTCTTCGGGAGTGCGGACGTCCTCCGGGTGGACCTCGGCGGCGTGCGCGACGACCTCCCGCCCGAGCGTCTTGTCGTCGTCGCTCACGACGAGCTCCCCGCACCAGCAGCGGACGGCCCGCACCTAGCGCCGACCCCGCGGGAGCTCGTGTGCCCTAGCCGGACGCGGCATTTTCAGATCTCCAGCCGCTGCCGGTCGAACTCCTCGCGGCGGCGGTCGAGCTCGACGGACTCG
>DASQDO010000490.1:0-5322 GCA_035634135.1 Actinomycetota bacterium | reverse complement strand
CGGGGCTCGACGAGCTCCTGTCGTGGGCCAGAGCGCAGGACCTGATCGTCGTCGCCACCTCGGCCCGCGGCCGGGTCGACCACTGGGCGGCGGAGTACCCCGAGCGGTGCTTTCTCCTGTTCGGTAGCGAGGCGACGGGCTTGACCGACGAGACGCTGGCGGCGGCCGACGAGGTGGTGCGGATCCCGCAGCAGGGCGCCGCGTCGTCGCTGAACCTCGCGGTCGCGGCGGGGATAGTGGTCTACGAAGCGAGACGGCCGCGCCCAGGATCGCCCGGCCCCGCGTAGAAGACGTCCCGCGTGAGGAGGATCGTCACTGCGTTGATCGCCGCGCTCGTCGCGGCCGCCGTGCAATCCGCCGGCGCGTCCGTTCCGGCCGAGTCGGCACGCCTCGGGGATCGCGAGGCCCCGTGCCCCGGCGCCACGCTCCTTCCCACCACCGACTTCCTCGAGACCTTCCCCGACACGATCGTCGACCTCGACGTGCTCGTCGTGACGGATCCCGCCGACCTCGCCTACGCCAGAGAAGCGATGAAGGTCGCCGCGCTCGCGTACGAGCCGTACTCGATCCGTCTGGTCCCGACGTACGAGACCATCCCGTTGCCCAAGATCGGCAACGGCGGCACGAGGCTGCTGAAGTGGCTGAAGCGACAGTTCGGCGGCGCGCGGCCCCCGGGCTCCGACGTCGTGTACCTGGCGACGAACCGGCTGGTCAGGGCGGCCGGCCGCGCCGACTGCGTCGGAGGCATCGCCGGCGACTCGACTGCGTTCGCGGTCGGAACGCTGCGGTGGGACAAGATCGTCGGTGTGGAGCTCCGAGGTGTCCCCGATCCGCGGCTCCCCAATGCCGACGGCGGGGCGAAGATCGCCGCTCACGAGATCGGTCATCTCCTGGGGGCCGAGCACGACGACTCGGTATGCGGGCCCGGAATGCGGCCGACCGACCCGGCGCGCCCCTGCGAGGTCATGTTGACGAAGTCGCCCCAGAACGTCGGCCTGCACTTCGGCCCGTTGAACGGAGCGGTCGTACGCAGGTTCGCGCTGGCCTACGCGCGGCCCTAGCCGGTCAGCTCCGGGACGACCTTCTCCCAGAGCTCCTCGACCCGGGCCTTGCCTTCGCCCGGCCAGCTCACGATCACGTAGCCGATCCCGGCGTCGCGCAGGGCCGCGGCCGTCGCCTTGATCTCGTCCCACGACTCCGAGATCGAAAGACTCGTCGAGCGCGTGATCGTCGCCGGGTCTCGGCCCGCCTTCTCCGCGTGCTCCGCGACGATCCTCCACTTGCGGTCGAGCTCGCTGACGTGGCCGAAGCCGTGCCACACGTCCGCGTGCCGTCCCGCGATCGGGAGCATCACCTGCTCGCCCCCCGCGCCCACCCATATCGGCGGGTGCGGCTGCTGCACGGGCCTCGGGTAATACGACGCGTCCTCGAGCCGGTAGTAGCGGCCGTCGAAGGTGGCGCCGTCCTCGGTCATCAGCAGCTTCACGACCTGCAGCGCCTCCTCGAGACGGCGGCCGCGCTCACCGGGAGGCGGGAAGTCGAAGCCGAGCTCGCGATGCTCGGGCTCGAACCACGCGGCCCCGAGCGAGAACTCGAGCCGGCCGTTCGAGACGTGGTCGACGGTCACGGCCTCCATCGCGAGCATCGACGGATGCCGGTAGGTGACGCCGGTGACGAGCGCGCCGAGCCGGATCCTCGACGTCGCGGCACCGAGCGCGGACATGAGCGTCCAGCTCTCGAGACAGGGCCCGCCGGGGGGGCCGTACATCGCCTTGAAATGGTCGAAGACCCAAGCGGAGTCCGCGCCGATCTCCTCCGCGAACCGCACCCGGTCGAGCAGCGCGTCCCACGTCAGCTGATGTTGCGAGCAGTCGATCCCGATCTTCACCGGTGCGCCTCCAGTCTGGCGTCGAGCCAGTCGCCGACGATCTTGGACAGCTGGTCGTACTTCGCCCAGAAGAAGTGGTTCGCCCCGGAGACACGCACGACGTCGGCCCCGGCCGCCTCGCCCCACGACGAGCACGCGTCCGGCGACACCTGCTTGTCGTTCGCTCCGTAGACGACGAGCAGCGGCACCTCGACCGCGAGCCGTCCCGGCGGCGGCAGGCCCGCGGTCACCCCCGGCTTCTCGTCGACCGCCGGAGCGATCGCCGCGCAGCCGACGAACGAAGGATCTGTGGCCGCGAGGCGCACCGCGACGGCCCCCCCGAACGACCATCCGGCGAGTGCGCGCGGCAGCCCCTCGAACTCCTTCGCCGCGTGGTCGGCGGCCCCCCCGGCGTCGGCGACCTCGTCGACCCCGGTCCCCGAGACCCCCTCGGACGCCCCGATGCCGCGGAAGTTGAACCGCAGCACGGCCCAGCCCCGCGACAGCATCTCGTCCCGCACCGCCAGCAGCAGGGGAGCGTTCATCGTCCCGCCCATCTGAGGGTGCGGGTGGCAGAACACGAGGACGGCCTTCGGCGAGTCGGGCGTGTCGACCGAGGCCTCCAGCGCGAGCCCGTCGCGCGAGCGGATCGTGAGGTCTTGCGTCATGCGAGCGCGCCGACCGCGGCGCGGATCGACTCGGCGACGGCGGCCATGTCGTCGTCGTCCCGGTACTTGCGGCGGGGCCAGAAGAAGCCGCGCAGCCCGTCCTTCGGCCGCCGCGGCACGACGTGCACGTGGAGGTGCGGGACGCTCTGGCTCACCTTGTTGTTCATCGCGACGAACGACCCCTTCGCGTCGACCGCGGAGACGACCGCGCGCGACAGCATCTGGACGTTCGCGAACAGGGGCTCGATCAGCGCGGGGGGCAGGTCCGCGAGCGTCTCGTGGTGCTCCCTCGGGACGAGCAAGGTGTGGCCCTCGAAGACCGGCCGCACGTCGAGGAACGCGAGGCTGACCTCGTCCTCGAACACAACGTGCGCGGCCCCTTCACCGCGCACGATCTCGCAGAACACGCACATCCCGTCACCCTATGCGGGGTACGTTCCCCGGCATGTTCGACATCCCCAAGGGCCGCGTCGTCGTGTTCGCCGACATCGGGTGTCCCTGGGCGCACGTCGCGATCCACCGGCTCCACGAGACGCGCGCCCGCATGGGCCTCGGCGACCGCGTCGTCTTCGACGTCCGCGCGTTCCCGCTCGAGATCGTCAACCGCCGGCCGACTCCCAAGAAGACGCTCGACGCCGAGATCCCCGTCGCGGGAGCGCTCGCGCCCGACGCGGGGTGGCAGATGTGGCAGCGGCCGGAACACGAGTATCCCGTCACGATGCTCCCGGCCCTCGAAGCGGTCCACGCGGCGAAGGAGCAGGGCCCGAAGATCGCGGAGCAGCTCGACCGGGCGCTCCGACGCGGCTTCTTCGGCGACAGCCGCAACGTCTCGATGCGCCACGAGATCCTGGAGATAGCGGAGTCGGTTGACGGTCTCGACACGAAGGCGCTTGCGCAAGCCCTCGACGACGGGCGCGCCCGGGCGGCCCTCGCCGAGGACCGCAAGCTCGCCGAGTCCGACGAGGTCGACGGCAGCCCCCACGTCTTCCTCCCGGAGGGGGAGAGCGTGCACAACCCCGGCATCGAGATGCACTGGGAGGGCGAGCACGGCGAGGGTTTCCCCGTAGTAGACAAAGACGACCCCACCATCTACGAGCGCCTGCTCGCGGCGGCAGCGCGAGACTGAGAGGAGACCGACGATGGACGAGGCAAGGCTCAGGGAGGACGCGGAGGCCCACGGCAGCGCGACGGTGGCGGGCGATCTCAAGACCGCCGGCAGTTACCTCGACAAGGAGGCCTACGGCCCCGCCGGGCAGGTCATGGAGAAGATGCCGAAGCCGCTCGAGGGCTCCGAGGTCGGCTCCGTCGAGGTCGAGGGCGACGCGGCTCTCGTGCAGATCAGGTACTCGGGCGGCGGGGACGAGGTCGTGATCGAGTCCCGCTGGGCCGAGCGCGACGGGACGCCGAAGATAGTCGGGCTCCGCGTCCTCTAGGACCGCGGGGTCGCCTCGGCGAGACCGCTAGGGCGACGGGGTCGCCTCGGCGAGACCGCCAAGGCGGGGTATCTTTCCGGGCGATGGAAGCCCAGATCAGCGGCACCCAGCGCAAGGTCATGACGTGGTCGGTCCGTCCGGCGAAGCTCGGCGACGGCGCCTCCGGCATCCCGGTGCGCGGCGGCAAGACGCTTCCGTTCCGCGTCGAGCGCTCGTGGTCCGCTCCCGCCGGCGTGTACCCCGAGCAGTGGTTCCTCGTGCGCCCGGACAGCCGCGAGGTCTTGCACGAGGGGCCTGTCGTCGAGCGCGCGATCTGGGGCCTTCAGGGCCTCACCGAGGTCGCCGAGGACGTCACCGCTCCGCTGGCCCTCGACCCCGGCTCCTACCTCGTCGTGTTCTCGCTGGGCGGGCACATGGGGGGCCAGGCCGAGATCGAGGCGTTCGAAGCCTCCGGCGACTGAGCGCTCTTCCCGGACCTTGACCCCCGTCGGGGGGTCGTTCAAACTGGAAAACGGCCGGTTACTGAGGCGCGCCGGAGCTTCCCCTTACGGCGTCCACAGCAGCCGGCCTCTCCGCGAGCGCTCACTTTTCCCGGGGGCCGCCCTATCCTCGGTGCGATGAGACGCCTTCTCGCCGCCGCGGCCGCCGCGGCCCTCGTCCTTACCGGCTGTTCGATCGAGACCGTCCCCGACGAGGGGGCCGCGACAACACCCGCCCCCGACGTCACGCTGACGCAGCAGGCGCGGACGGCGCCCCATTCCTCTCTGGCGCAGGTCGTCGAGGAGGCCCTTCCCTCGGTCGTCAACGTGCGGGTCGAGTCGTTCGACATCTCCGGGAGCAGCCAGGAGGGCCAGGGCTCCGGCGTCGTCATCGACAAGGAGGGGATCATCCTCACGAACTTCCACGTGGTCGACGCTGCGACCGAGGTCACGGTGTCGTTCCAGGAGAAGGGCCGGGAGGACCTCGAGGGCGAGGTCATCGGGGGCGTGCGAGGGCAGGACCTTGCGATCATCCGGGTCCCCGCCGACGACCTGATCCCGATGGAGATCGGCCGGTCCTCGGACCTGAAGCTCGGCGACGACGTCACCGCGATCGGGTTCCCGCTCGGCCTCGGCGGGCCGACCGTCACCTCCGGCATCGTGTCCGCCATCGGCAGGAGCATCACCGCGAGCAACTCCGGCGGTGGGTCCGAGGAGCTCCAGAACCTGCTGCAGACGGACGCCGCGATCAACCCCGGGAACTCGGGCGGGCCGCTGATCGACGCGGAGGGACGGCTCGTCGGGATCAACACCGCTGCGGTCCAGGCGGGGGCCGCGGAGAACATCGGCTTCGCGATCCCGATCGACAAGGCGCT
>DASQDO010000489.1:0-4972 GCA_035634135.1 Actinomycetota bacterium | reverse complement strand
TTCGCGTCCGCTCCTAGACGAGCTCCTCGGTCAGCAGGGCGGCGCGTTCGGACGGCGTCCCGCCGCGCAGCTCGAACGCCTGCGCGGCCGCAGCCGTGCGCGACAGCAGCACGACGCCGCGCTCGCCGTAGCGATAGAGGTTGAAGCAGGTGTCGGCCATCTTCTCGACGGCCTGCGCGCTTGTGAGGGGCTCGAGGCGGGCCTCGCCGCTCCAGTCGGGGGTCGGGAACACGATCCAGCGCGCCGGCGTGGGCGGCGCAACGGCCGCTCCCGCGTCCTCGACGCGGACGTACCGCTCCGGTAACGGCGACGCGTCGCGGTCCTCGAGCCGGTCGGCGAGCCCCGGGAAGAACGCAAGGGACGCTTCGTCGAGGCTGATCAGCTTCGGGAACGGATAGGTCCTGCCGGTCACGGGGTCGAGGGGGCCGAGCTCGTCGGAGAGGTAGCCCCATCCCGCGCGCAGCAACGCGGTCACGAGCGAGGACTTGCCCGAGTCCATCCGCGCGGGCAGAAGCAGTGCTGCGCCGTCCCGCGCCACGGCCCCGGCGTGCAGGAACAGGAAGTCGCGGGCGGACTGCGGCACGAGCTGGTGGACGTCCCACACCGCGTGCGCGGTTATCTCGGTGAGGTCCGGCGACCTGTAGTGGAGGTCGTTGCGAACGAACAGCGAGTAGATCGGCGGCGATACCGCTTCGTCCTTCTCGGCCACGTACAGGTCGACGGGGAAGGCCTGGGTCTCCGGTGTCTCGCGCCGGAACGGTGCGAGGTGCCACCGCAGCGCGGCCGCGAAGCCCTCGTCCACGGAGCGGACCGTGAACGAGATCGAGAGCAGCCGGTAGTGATCCTGATCGACCCAACCTGGGTCGAAGTCGCTGATTCAGCCGCCGGACTGTTGCTCGTCGCCGTGGTCGTGCTCGTGGTCGTGGTCGTCGGGCATCGCGGTCACCCCCTCACCAGTTCGGGGGCCGCGGCCGTGAGGACGTCGGCTGCTTCGGGAAGCGATCCGACGACGAGGCGCGCGACCGGCACGGACTGCATGAGGTCGCGCTGCAGCAGGAACGCGCGGTCCGTCCAGACGTGCAGGTTCAAGGTCGCCTCGGTGAAGCGGAACAGCGCCGGGGCGCCGCCGAACGGCTCGAGCCTCGTCTCGGCCCCCTCTTCGAAGAACGGGAACACGATCGCGCCGACGGGTGCGGGCGGAGCGACGACGCCGCCGAGCTCTTCGGGCGGGACGGGCCGTCGCGGCGTCTTCGCCTGGATCTCCTCGGGCGTCCCGCGCATCCTGCGCCGCGTCGGCTCGCGTTCGATCCCCGGGAACAGCGGGAGGTCGAACCCGTCGATCAGCAGCGGGAGCGGCACGCCGTGAGCGCGCCTCAGGATCGGGTCGATGCTCACGACCTCGTCACCGAGGAACGCTCCACCGCGTTGCACGAGCAGTCCGGCGAGCGCCGGCAGGTGTGCCTGCGGCGGGGACGGGAGCAGCACCGCGGTGCCGTCGAAGGCCACGCCGGTCGCGCGGATGCGCACGAACTCGTTCGAGTGCTGTGTCGAGAGGTCCCTGACGCCGGAGATCAGCCGGCCCGCCATCTCGTCCTTCACGCGGCCCTCGAAGATCTTCATGCCGTTCGAGTAGAGGCGGCTGATGCCGTGCACGACCTTGCCGCCCGCGATCGTCTTCGACTCGCCGCAGTCCGCGGAGAACAGGTTGACCCAGCCGTCGTGGCCGCCGACGCGGTGCGCGCCGAGGTACCCGCGCAACGTCTGCAGGAAGGATTCGTCGGTGGACCGGACGGTGAAGCCCAGTCCCTCCACGGAGTAGTGATCGCTGGCGGCCCAACCTAGGCGCTCGAGTTGCTCCTCTCAGGGCGTGAGAGTGCGCGTCTCGTCCGGCACGTCGATCCTTTCGAAAGGGGGATGCGGGAAGGGACGCGTACTATATCGGCGTGCCGGTCTCGGTCCTGTTGGTCGATCCCCAGCCGTTCTTCTGCGAGTCGCTGGCCGCGGCGCTGGGGCCCGGCGTGACCGTCGCGGGGTGGACCGGCGACGAGCTCGCCGCCGCCGAGATGGTCGAGCGCCATCGTCCCGACGTCGTGCTGACCGAGCTCGAGCTCGCCGGAGGGTCGGGGTTCGGCCTCGTCAAGCGCGTCGGCGACGGCGCGCGCGTCGTGGTGCTCACCCGCCGCGACGAGGGCGACGTGCTGCTCGACGCTCTCGAGGCCGGCGCGCACGGCGTGCTCGGCCACGCGACCGGACTGGCGCGGCTGCGCGACGCGGTCGCGGACGCCGGCGCGCAGTCGTGGATCGCCGACCCGGCCCGCCTGCGCGCGTCCCTGCTGCGGGCGCGCGCGTCGCACCGTGAGGCCTCCGAGGGCCGCGTCGCACGCCTCACGGTGCGCGAGCGCGAGGTGCTGCAGCTGCTCGCGCGGGGGCTCGCTCGCGACGCGATCGCGGCGTCGCTCTACCTCAGCGAGCACACGGTCAGGACGCACCTCGGCAACATCCTGAAGAAGCTCGGCGTCCATTCGCAGGCCGAGGCCGCACGGGTGGCCCTGCGCGCAGGGCTCGGCACGCCCGACGTGCACGTCGTCAGGATCTCGGGGCCCGACCTGGGGCGTCCTCCGGCGTGAGCTCGGCCCTCGTCGTCTCGGGCGACCGGCTGTTCGGCGAGGCCGCCGCCGCGGCGCTGACCGAGGCCGGATGGGACGCGGCGTTCGTCCCCGACGGCCTCGCCGCGGTCGCGAGCATGGCGCGCTCACCCGTCGACGCGTTGCTCGTGCTCGGCGAGACGGTCCCGCGGCTGGGGGCCGTTCCGCTCGTCCAGCAAGCGCGGCGACGGTGGCCGGCCACGACCGTCGTCGTCGTCGGGAACGTGCCGGAGGTCGGCGCGGTCGTCCTCCCACCGGACGCGTCCAGGGACGAAGTCGTGGCCGCGCTGGGGGCCGAGCCGGCGGCCGCGGTGGACGAGCCGGCGCGGTCGCGTGACGGGATCGCCGTCCTCGCGGGTTTGACGCAGAGACAGCGCGTGGTGCTGCGGCTGCTCGTCGAAGGCCTCGACATGCGCGCGATCGGGGTGGAGCTCGGGCTCAGCGAGCACACCGTCCGCACGCACATGCAGAACCTCTACGCGCGGCTCGGGTGTCACAGCAGGCTCGAGCTCGTGCGCTTCGCTACGTCGCAGGGCCTCCTCGCCGGGGACCCGCCTTCTTCCGGCTGAGGACGTCTCGGTAGAGCTCCGCGGTCGCGCGGGCGGTGTGCGCTGCGGAGTAGAAGTCGTCGACGCGTGAGCGGGCCGCGCGGCTCATCCGGTCGCGGCGCTCGGGGTCGCGCAGCAGCTCGACGGTCCGCCGCGCGAGCGTCCGCCAGTCGCCGGGGGCCGCCAGGAAGCCCGTCGTCTCGTGGGCGACGACCTCGCCGACGCCGCTGACGTCGGTCGACACGACCGGCACGCCCGCCGCGTGCGCCTCGAGCACGGTGCGCGGCAGCCCCTCCCACGCGGACGCGAGCAGCATCACGTCGAGGGCCGCGTACACCTCGCCCACCTCCGAGCGGTGGCCGAGGACGTGGACGCGCCGCTCTCCCGCGGCGGCGGCACGCGACTCGTCGATGAGCGGGCCGTCCCCGGCCATGACGAAGTGCGCCTCGGGGACGGCGCGGGTGATCTCGAGCGCGGCCCTCACGACGTCGGCGGGCCGCTTCTGGTCGAAGTGGCGCCCGATCCATCCCGCGACGGGCGCGGTGGGCTCGACCCCGAGCGCCCGCTTCGCTGCGGCGCGGTCGCCGAGGTCCGCGAACCGGCCGACGTCGACGCCGCTCGGGATCACGACGAGCTGGTCCGGCCGCGCGAGCCTCAGCTCGAGGAGCTCGCGTTCGGTCGCGCGGCTCACCGCGACGATCGCGTCGGACGTCTTCGCCGCGGCCCGCTCGGCCGCGAGCAGCACCGCCCGCGCACTGCGGCCCATGTCGGGGTTGACCGGCAGGCCGTGGCTCGTGTGGACGATCGCGGGGACGCGTGCGCGCCGCGCCGCGAGCCGGCCGAGCACGCCGGCCTTGGACGAGTGCGTGTGCACGACGTCGAAGCCCTCGCGCAGCAGGCCGCGGAGCTCCCGGTAGGCGCGCGCGTCGCGGAGCGGTGCTACCGGCCGGTAGAGGTGCTCGAGGCGCTCGACGCGGGCGCCCGACAGCTCCACGCGAGCCTCTTCGGCCCCCGGCCGCGCCGCGACGGTGACGTCGAAGCCGTGCCGGGTCAGGCCGTCGGCGAGCAGCACCACGGTCTCCTGCGCGCCGCCCGGGTCGAGGTGGGTGATCAGCAACAGCACGCGGGGACCCTGCATCGGCCGCGGAGTCTAGAGCGGGCGCCGCCTGGTGACGACGACCCCGATCAGAGCCCCGCCGAGCAGGTACGCGGCCGCGGACGCCCAGGCCGCGCCGTCCGCGCCGTGCTCGGGGATCAGCAGGAGGTCGAGCGCGACGATCGCGACCAGCGTGACCACCGCGACCACCGACGCGGCCCCCTGCCGGCCGACCGCTGCGAGCTCCGCAGCGAGGACGCGCCGGACGCTCGTGCCGACCATGGCGACGAACAGGACGCGCAACGGCCCTACGGCGCGCTCGAAGCCGGCGGGATAGAGGAGGTCGACGACCCACGGAGCCGCGGCGACCCCGGCGGCCGCGACCCCGGCCGCGGCCGCGGTGACCAAGCCGAGCGTCCTGACGAGCACGGCCGGGGGCACGGGCTCGTTCGCCGAGCGGTGCGGCAGCAGCACGGTCGCCACCGCGGACGGGAGGTACAGGACGACCTCGGCGACGTTGACCGCCGCCGCGTAGATGCCGAGCTCGCGCGCACCCCACCATCCTGCGAGCACGAGCGTGTCGATCCGGAACGTCGCGAGGTCCGCGACGTTGCCCGCGTGCGCGAGCACCGCGTAGCCCGTCACGCCGGCGACCTCGCGGCGCGCGGCTCCGAACGACGGAG
>DASQDO010000488.1:0-2759 GCA_035634135.1 Actinomycetota bacterium | reverse complement strand
CGGTGACGGCGACGTTCACGAAGAGGTAGCAGGGCGGGAGGGACTCGAACCCCCGACCACTGGTTTTGGAGACCAGCGCTCTACCAAACTGAGCTACCGCCCTTTGATACGCGCCCAGTCTAGTGCGCGACTCAGGCCGTGACGAGGCCCCGGCGGCGTGACTTCCACAGCGCGGCCCCCGCCGCGCCCATCGCTACCGCGGCGCCCGTGGCGTAGCGGCGCCGGTGGCGGGACACGTGCGCCCGCAGGTCTTCCAAGCGCGTGCCTTCGGCCGGGATGGAGATCAGCGACTCGACGAGCCCGGGCGGGGGCGTCGACGTCGCGGACGCCAGCTGCGCGGTCGCCGCGCGGAGTGACCGGTAAGCCTCGAGCTCGCCCTCGCACTCGGGACAGCGCGACAGGTGCCGGCGTACGGCCAGCGTCATGCCGGGCTCGTCCACGAGCTCGGGAAGTGCGGCTCGGACCTCTTCGCAGCGAGTGTCGCTCATGTCTCGTCTCCGGTCGGGTGCAGGGTCTCTTTCAGCTTCTTGCGGGCCCGGTGCACACGCACCTTCGCCGCGGTCTCCGTGATCTTCAGCTCCTTCGCGATCTCCTCGATCGACAGGCCGTACACGTCCCGCAGGACCACCGCGGAGCGGTAGTGGTCGGGCAGGTTGCGGATGGCGCCCTCGAGCTCCTGGACATCGCGCCGGACCTCGGCAGTCCCCTCGACCGACCCGGCGGCCGGCATCGCCGACAGCAGCTCATCCTCGGCTCCCACCTCGTACACGCGCCTGCGCTTCCTGCTCCGGTGCTTGCTGATGGCCGCGTTGCTCGCCACCCGGTACAGCCAGGTCGTGAACTGCGCGTCTCCCCGGAACCCACGCAGACCCCGCCACGCTTTGAGGTACGCGTCCTGCGTGGCCTCGGCGGCGTCGCTGGGATCGTTGAGGATCCGAAGGCACAGCGTGTAGACCTCCCGGTGCGTCAGCTCGACGAGCTCCTTCCACGCGCCCTCGTCGCCACCACGGCATCGTTCGACGAGTTCGAAGGGAACGAGCTCCCGGGTCGAATCACCCCGGTCCTGCCTAGGACGCCTCACGTAGAAGGAGGTTACCGGCGCGAGGTCCTTGTGACCTTTCGACGCGTGATCAGCCCGCGAGATACAGCGGAGGGCGATGTGCCCCCGGAGCGACGACTAAGAAACGGTGTGGAGGAGCGGAGCGGGGCACATCGCCCCGCAGCGGTCGCCGGAGCGACTATCTAGGCCTCGAACAGGCTCTCCAGCCGAGAGAGGAGCTGGGCCTTGTTGAGCTCCTCCTCGCGGCGGGTCTTCAGCTGCTCCTTCGAGCTCACGAGGAGCGTCTCGATCGCGGCGGTGAGCTCCTGGATGTCGAAAGGCTTCGTGAGGTACTGGTCGGCGCCGAGCTTGTAGCCGCGGACCCAGTCGTGCTCCGAAGTCTTCGCCGTCAGGAGGAGGATCTTCGTCGTGTCGCGGATGCCGGTCGCACGGAGCTCCTTGAGCACCATGTAGCCGTCCATCGCCGGCATCATGATGTCGAGCACCATGATGTCGGGCGGGTCGGCGACGACCATGTCGAGCGCCTTCTGACCGTCGGGCGCCACTACGACCTTGTGCCCCTCCTCGACGAGGATGCTCGTCAGGAGGTGCCGCATCTCCGGGCTGTCGTCTACGACCAGGATCCTCGCCACGCCTAGCTCCCGTAGAGCGAGTCGAGACGCGACATCAGCCGGGCCTTGACCCTCTCGTGGTCACGGCGGAGGTCGAGCTCGACCCGCGAGAGCGCGAGCAGCTCGGTGACGACCTCGATCAGGTCCTTCGGGTCGAACGGCTTCGTCATGTAGTGGTCGGCGCCGAGCCCGAGGGCCCGGTCCATCTCCGCGCCGTTGGCGCTGAGCACGACGATGCGGGTCGCGCCGCGCATGCCGCTCTCGTCCATCCGCTCGAGGACGGTGATCCCGTCGAGCTTCGGCATCATGAGGTCCAGGACGAGCAGGTCGGGCTGGTCGTTCGCGATCGTCTGGAGGATCTCCTCGCCGTCGCGGCCGACCGAGACCTCGTGCCCCTCCTCGATGACGTGGTACGAGAGCAGACGCCGGATGTCGGCGTCGTCGTCGACTATGTGGATCTTCGCCATCTGGTCCTCCGCGTCGTTGCCCCTCGCGGTCTGATCTGGCCTGCGTCGTCCAAGTGGTCTATCGGCGTCTCCGGAGGGGTCCTTGACCGGGGTCCGCGACAACTTCCCTTCGACCCGGGAAGCCGCCGTACGCTGGGCCGATGGCCCCCGGAGCGCTACCCCCACGGCTCGCCGGCTGGTACGCGCGCCGGACGTTCACGGGCTCGCCCGACCCGGCGGACGTCGCCCGGGCGAAGTCGGCCCGGGGCCTGAAGGTCAGCGTGTGCCTGCCGGCCCGGAACGAGGAGGCCACCGTCGGAGCGATCTGCTCGGTGATCGACCGGGAGCTCGTGGAGGGGGCCGGGCTCGTCGACGAGCTGATCGTGATCGACAGCGGTTCGACGGACGGGACCGCCGCCACGGCCCGCAGCGGAGGGGCCCGGGTCGTCCCGGCGACCGAGCCCGGTCAGGGTCAGGCGCTGTGGGAGAGCCTGGCCGTGGCGACGGGTGACCTCGTCGTATGGCTCGACTCGGACACGAGGGAGTTCTCGGCCCACTTCGTGACGAACCTCGTCGCGCCGCTGGTCGCGGACGACTCGATCGCGCTGTGCAAGGGTTTCTACCGGCGGCCGCTCGCCACCG
>DASQDO010000487.1:0-2682 GCA_035634135.1 Actinomycetota bacterium | reverse complement strand
GATCCTCGACGTCTCCCTCGACGAGGAGGGCGCGCTCGAGATCGCCCGCCGCTCCCGCGGGACCCCCCGCATCGCGAACCGGCTGCTACGCAGGGTCCGCGACTTCGCACAGGTGCGCGCCCAGGGCGCGATCGACGGCGACGTCGCCCGCGACGCGCTCGCCGTCTTCAAGGTCGACGAGAAGGGCCTCGACAAGACCGACGGCGCGATCCTCGAAGCCCTCGTGCGGCGGTTCGGCGGAGGCCCCGTCGGCCTCGGCACCCTCGCGGTGTCCGTGGGCGAGGAGCCGGACACGATCGAGGACGTCTACGAGCCCTTCCTCATGCAGCTCGGCCTGCTCCGGCGTACGCCGAGGGGCCGGGTCGCGACCGAGGCCGCCTTCGCGCACGTCGGAGCGCCGCTGCCCAAGGGGGCCGCGGCCCGCCTGTTCGAGTCCTAGCGGCGGTCCCCCGGTAGGATGCCCCCGGAGCCGCGGCAAGCGGCTCCGTTCGCGCCGGGCTGGGAATCGGCGCCACAGACGCCTCGGAAGGAAGTGAAGCAAGTGAATGAGGGCATAGGGCAGATCGTCTTCCTCGCGCTGCTGATCGCGGTCTTCTACTTCGTCCTGATCAGGCCGCAGAAGAAGCGCGCCGAGATGCACCAGCAGCTGATCTCGAACGTCGACGTCGGCGACGAGATCATCACGATCGGCGGCCTCTACGGCAGGGTCACGGCGATGGGCGACGACGAGTTCGAGATGGAGCCGTCGCCCGGGACGAGGCTGCGCTTCGTCAAGTCCGCGATCGCACGCCGCGTGACCGAAGAGCTCGAGACCGGCGGCGAGACCGCGGACGAGATCGGAGAGACCGGGGTATGAGCGAAGCGGCCGGCGACGCCGGGCCGCGACCACTCGAGCCCGCCCCGGGCCCCGAGCCGATACAGCCGGCGTCTCCGATAGGCCTCGCGGAGCTCCAGGCCCACGAGGGCGTCCAGACGTTCATCTCGCTCGCCGACCGGTACCTCGGCGAGATCGGCTACACGGAGCACGGCTTCCGCCACGCGAACCTCGTGGCGAAGATCGCCTACAACGTCCTGCACCGGCTCGGCTACGACGAGCGGATGGCCGAGCTGGGCGCGATGGCCGGCTACCTCCACGACATGGGCAACTTCGTGTCGCGGACGATGCACTCGCAGACGGGGGCCGCGATCACGTACGACATCCTGCGCGACATCGGGCTGCCCTACGGCGAGATCGGCGTGGTCCTCGGGGCGATCGGCAACCACGAGGAGGAGTTCGGCAACCCCGTCAACCCCGCTGCGGCAGCGCTGATCGTCGCCGACAAGTCCGACGTCCACCGCTCGAGGGTCCGGGGGAAGGACCCCCAGCTGTTCGACATCCACGACCGGGTCAACCACGCCGTCGAGCACTCGTTCCTGCGAGTCGACGCGGATGCGCGTACTCTCACCCTGGAGCTCACGATCGACACGGAGCTCGCGGGCGTCATGGAGTACTTCGAGATCTTCCTGTCGCGGATGGTGATGTGCAGGAGGGCCGGGGAGTTCCTCGGGTGCCTGTTCAAGATAGACATCAACGGGAGCAAGCTCTTATGAGGGAAGAAGCATGAAGACCAGGCGGTACAAGATCATGTTCATCGTCGGGCTCGTCGTGTCGTTCGGCGGGCTCGGCGGCGTCATCGCGGCGGGGGCCTCGCCGAAGCTCGGCCTCGATCTCGAGGGCGGGATCAGCGTCATCCTCCAGGCCACCGGCGAGGAGGTGCGGCCCGACGTCCTCAACGAGACCGTCAACCTCATCCGCGACCGCATCGACGCGCTCGGCGTGGCCGAGCCCGAGGTCAGCGTGGCGGGAGAGGACAACGTCCTGATCCAGCTCCCGGGCGTCGAGGACGAAGAAGCGGCGCTCGAGCTCATCGGCACGACCGCACAGCTGACGTTCCGGCAGGTCAAGGCCGTCTACGGGCCCAACGACAAGAAGGCGCCCGAGATCACCGAGGAGGCGGACTCGTCGGTGAACGACGAGGTCGTCGTGTATCCGTCGGCCGATCCGCAGGACAAGGCCCTCTACGAGCTCGAGCCCGCGAACGGCCTCACCGGGACCATCGTCGAGGACGCCGAGGCCGTGCCGGTCTCGGCCAACCAGTGGACGGTCAGCATCGACATGAACTCACAGGGCGCCGACCTGTGGGAGGACCTGACCGACAGGCTCGCGTGCCTGCGTGACGAGGGCGAGCAGGTCAAGAGCCAGGTGGCGATCGTCCTCGACGGCAAGGTCGAGTCCGCCGCCGGCATGCAGGACCCGGCCACCTCCGGACAGGGCGGGGGCGTCGAGTGCGGCGTCGGGATCGAGGGTGGTGAAACTCAGATCGACGTGGGCGAGGAGAACGAGGCGAAGGACCTGGCCCTCGTGCTGACGACCGGCGCGCTGCCGATCACGCTCGAGCAGCAGGAGGTGCGCAAGGTCTCGCCGACCCTCGGCCGCGAATCCCTGAAGACGGGGCTCACGGCAGGTGCGGTCGGGCTCGGGCTCGTGATGATCTACGTGCTTCTCTACTACCGGACCCTCGGGCTCGTGATCTGGCTCGGGTTCTTCCAGTTCACGGCGCTCCTCTACACCGCTCTCGCGATCCTGGGCGAGTCCGCGGGATTGTCGCTGACTCTCGCCGGAGTCGCCGGGATCATCGTCTC
>DASQDO010000486.1:0-2529 GCA_035634135.1 Actinomycetota bacterium | reverse complement strand
GATCGCCGCCGGCGGGGTGATGGCGGCGCTGTCGTGGGCACTGCCGGGTGACGGCCTCGCGCCCGCTCTGGTCACGCTGGTCGCGGCGGGGGTCGCCGGCGCCGCCGCCTACGGCGGTCTGTTGTGGTGGGTGAAGTCGCGGGAGCTCGGCCGCGTCGTCGCGCTCGTGCGCGGGGCCCGGGCATCGTGACGGCGGTCCGCGTCCTGCAGGTCCTCGGCTTCTCGACCGGCGGGATCTCCCGCCACGTCGCGCAGGTCACGCAAGCCCTCGACGGCAACGGGTTCGAGGTGGACGTCGCGGGGCCCGACGACCTGCCGCTGAAGATGCCGAAGCCGGTGCTCCCGGTCTCGATCCCGAGCGGGCCCGTCCGCGGGCACCGTGCGGCGGTCGGGCGCTTGCGCGGGATCGTCGGGGCCGGCGACTACGGGATCGTCCACGCGCACGGCCTGCGCGCGGGCATCGACGCGGCGCTCGCGGCCCGCGGCCGTTGCCCCGTCGTCCTCACCGTCCACAACGTCGTGCACCCCGACGTGGCGGGGCGGACTAAGTACCTCGCGTACAAGCAGGCGGAGACGCTGGCGGTCGGCCTCACGGCCCACACGTTCGCGGTGTCGGCGGAGATCGCGACGCATCTCCGCAAGCATCCCGGTGCCCGGGGAAAGGTCGAGGTCCTCTACCTCGGCATCGGCGACCCGCCCCGGGTGACGCGTGAGCGCAGCGCGGTGCGCGCGGAGCTCGGCGTGGCCGCAGACGAGAGGCTCGTCGTCACGGCGTCGCGGCTCTCCGCTCAGAAGGCGCTCCCGGTCATGTTCGAGGCGCTGGGGGCCGCGGCGACGCCGTTCGTCCTCGCGCTGCTGGGGACGGGACCGCAGGAAGAGGAGCTTCGACGCGCCGCCGCCGAGCACGGGATCGCCGAACGCGTGCGGTGGCTCGGCTTCCGCCCGGACGTCGCCGACTACATCGCCGCCGGCGACGTCTTCTGCCTGTCGTCCGTGTGGGAGGGCGTCCCGCTCGCGGCACAGGAGGCGATCCTGCTCGGCGTCCCGGTCGTCGCCACGGCCGTCGGCGGGATGCCGGAGCTCGTCGACGACGCGGTGACGGGGCGCCTCGTCCCGCCCAGGGACCCCGCCGCGCTCGCAGCGGCGCTCCGTCAGGTCCTCGCGAGCGACGCTCTGCGCAAGACGTTCGCCGACGGCGCGAAGAAGGCGCTGCAGAAGAAGTTCTCGACCGAGCGGATGCTCGCGCGCCTCGCGGGCGAGTACCGGGAGCGGGCCCGATGAAGCGCGCCCTGGCCGCGCTCGCGATGCTCGCCGCGATCGTGCCTGCGGGAGCGGTTCGGGCACAAGAGTGCTCGAACGTCGTCGTGATCGGCCTCGCAGGCGTGACGTGGGGCGACGTGCAGCGTGTCCAGCCTCCTCAGATCCTCGAGCTCGCGGAAGAAGGGGCCGTCGGATCGGTCTCGGTCCGCACGAACACGTCGAGGACCACGTACGCGTCCGGCTTCGCGACGATCGGCGCGGGGGCCCGGATGGACGCGCCGAAGTCCGTCGGACCCGCCGAGCTGGGGAACAAGAGGGCGACCGGGGTGCGCGTCCAGGGCGTGGATGCCATCCGCGAGCTCGCGCTCGCTGCCGGCTACAGCACCTCCGTTCCCGGAGCGCTCGCGACAACGCTCGCGGACCGCCCGGTGGCGGCGATTGGCTCGTCGGCCCTGGGAGCGGAGCCCGCGTCCCCCGTTGGCGTAGACGTCCCGGTCCTCCTGGCCGCGATGGACGACCACGGTCTGGTCGACCGTGCCGCGGTGGGGGGCGATGTGCTCGAAGCGGATCCGGGATCACCATTCGGCGTGCGTACCGATCTCGACGTCGTGGAAGGCGCCCTCCGGGACTTCTTGGACGACCCGTGCTCCGTGGTCTTCCTCGACCCCGGTGACCTCGTGCGAGCAGACGCGCTGGCGCGGTTGGGCGACGAGTCCGCGCGCGACGAGGCTCTGTTGTCGGCGGATCGCCAGATAGGTGCGGCGGCTGAAGCCCTCGACCGCGACGACCTGCTCCTGGTCGTGACGGTCACGTCCCCGCGCTCGGACGATCGCACGCACCTGGGAGTCGCCATCGCCTGGGGGACGGGCGTCTACCCGGGAGACAGCCTGGAGTCTGCTTCGACGCGGAAGGCGGGGCTCGTGACGCTGCCCGATGTCGCGCCGACCGTCTTGCAGCACCTCGAGATCGCCCGGCCGACGTCGATGCTCGGCCGGCCCTGGTTCGGACGGCCGCACCTAGTCGATCCCGTGGCCGAGGCGGTCGACCTCGACGAGGAGTCCGTCTTCTCCTACGGCGTGCAGCCGGGGGTGGCGACGGGGTTCGTCGTCGCCCAGGTCGCCGCATACGTCGTGCTGCTCGCGCTCTTCGGCCTCCGGCGCAGGGGCCGCGCGATCCCGGCCGGCGTGCCTGCGACGGCGCTGGAGGTCGTCGCGCTCGCCGTGGCCGCGTTCCCGCTCGCGTCGTACCTGGCGATGGCCGGGATGACGC
>DASQDO010000485.1:0-8124 GCA_035634135.1 Actinomycetota bacterium | reverse complement strand
CTCTTGTTCGTGCTCGTCACCGGCCTGCTCGGGATGGCGCTGTTCCATATGTTCGCGTCGTTCGTCCGCGCGCACCTGTTGCTGAACGTCCGGACCCAGCTCGACCTCAGGATCTCGATGGGGTTCATCCACCACCTCGTGGCGCTGCCGTACTCGTTCTTCCTGCAGCGCTCGTCCGGCGCCCTGATGATGCGGTTGAACTCGAACTCGACCGTGCGCGAGATCCTGACGACCGGAGCGATGTCGACGATGCTCGACGGGACGCTCGTCAGCCGCTACCTCGTGCTGATCATGGTGCAGAACGTGCGGATGGGGCTCGTCGTGATCGGCGTCGGGCTCCTCCAGGTGACCGTGATGATGATCTCGCACCGCCGCAACCAGAGGCTTATGTCCGAGACACTGGTCGCGCAAGCGCGCTCGCAGGGGTACCTCGTCCAGATCTTCGGCGGGATCGAGACGCTCAAGTCCGTGGGGGCCGAGGAGCGCGCGGTCGAGGAGTGGACGAACTTCTTCGTCGACGAGGTCAACGCGACGCTGCAACGAGGGAAGCTCAACGCCGCCGTCGACTCGGTCATGGGATCGCTGCGCGTCGCCTCTCCGCTGGTCATCCTCGGCGTCGGCGCGCTCAGCGTGCTGAACGGCAACCTCTCGCTCGGCCAGATGCTCGCGCTGAACGCGCTGGCCGCGGGATTCCTCACGCCGCTCGCGAACCTGATCACGACCGGTCTCCAGATGCAGCTGCTCGGCAGCTACATGTCCCGCATCAACGACGTGCTGAACACCGACCCGGAGCAGGCTTCGAAAGAAGGCTTGAAAGCCCCACAGCTGAAGGGAGCGGTCCGTCTGGAGAACGTGTCGTTCCGCTACAGCGCCGGCTCCCCCGACGTCGTGAAGGACGTGACGCTCGAGATCGAGCCGGGTCAGAGCATCGCGATCGTCGGCCGGTCGGGGTCGGGCAAGTCGACGCTCGCGCATCTCATCCTCGGCCTGTACCCGCCGACCGTCGGCCGCGTGCTGTACGACGGGCAGCCGCTGGACGAGCTCGAC
This sequence comes from Actinomycetota bacterium, assembly GCA_035634135.1. Taxonomy (GTDB): domain Bacteria; phylum Actinomycetota; class CADDZG01; order CADDZG01; family WHSQ01; genus JALZEG01. Next base: position 7,077 of record DASQDO010000485.1, on the reverse strand, counting down.
CTCGCCTGGGTGCGCCGGCAGCTCGGCATCGTGCCGCAGGACGCCTTCCTGTTCGGGACGAGCATCCGCAAGAACATCGCGTTGTCGGAGCCGGAGATGCCGCTCGAGCGCGTCGAGAGGGCCGCCCAGCTCGCGGCGATCCACGACGAGATCGTGAAGTGGCCGATGAAGTACGAGACGGTCCTCGCCGACGGGGGCGCGACGCTGTCCGGGGGGCAGCGTCAGCGCATCGCGCTGGCGCGGGCGCTCGTGCACGAGCCGAAGATCCTGCTGCTCGACGAGGCGACGAGCCACCTCGACGTCGAGACCGAGGGCGTCGTGCACCGCAACCTCTCGCAGCTCGGCTGCACGCGCATAGTGATCGCGCACCGGCTGAGCACGGTCGAGAAGGCCGACCTCATCCTGGTCATGGACGACGGCCGGTTCGTAGAGCGGGGGACGCACGACGAGCTCCTGTCGGCGCGGGGCCGCTACTGGCAGCTGGTGGCGTCGCAGGGCGAGTCGCTGGTCCCGAGGGCCGCGAAGCCCTGAGCACGTGTGACCTGAGCCACTTCGGGGCCGGGGGCCGTGGCCTAGCGTTGGCGGCATGTGGGTCGGATGGAGCCGGGAGCTGTGGCATCTCGTGGTGGCGTTCGCGCTCGTCGCGGGTCTCGCGGGGCTTGCGGCCGCGGGGTTGTGGCCGTTCGATGCCGTTGCCGTGGGCTCGGGAGACGAGGCCTCGATCGCCGAACGCGCTCTCGGGGATCGTCTGACGATCGGCCTGATCAGAACCGCAGTCCTCGCCGTGGTGTCGTACCTGGTGATTAGCGTGCCCGCGCTCGTGATCGACCGCCGGTGGATCCAGGGCCTGACGACTAGTGGCCTAACTACCGACCCACAGGCAGCGGAACGTTGGAAAGAGGAGCTGGTGGCCGAGCTCGCGCGGTTGGGGGGACCGTCGGGGGGAGAGATCGACCCCGCGGAGATCGCGGCTCGGATCGTACGATGGGACGATGAAGAGGAAGCCGATGACTGAAGCCGAACAGGCTGCCTACAACGAGTTCGTGCTCAGGCTGGTCCGGGTCTGTCTCGACGCCCAGCAGCGCAGGAACGAAGAGATCCGCCGGTCCGTGGACAGGATCAGGGAGCTAATCGAGCACGCGCCGTTCGAGCTCGCGCCCCGGCGCCGGGGACTCTTCCGCTAGGCCCCCCAAACCGGACATAACCGGCCCCCGCAGGACCGGCCTTCCCCGTGGCGAACCTCAGTCTCAACCCATTCCAACGCCACGAGGTGAAGCCATGAAGAAGCTCGTCGCAGGCGCCACGATCGCGATCCTCATCGCGGCCCCCGTGCAGTCGGCGCTCGCCGCCAAGAAGAAGGCCGCCCACCAGCACGTCGAGGGCACCATCGCCGTCCCGCAGGGCGGCAACGCCGCGGCTACCTGCGTCTACCGCACCCAGCGCACGCTCCTGACGGCCGGTGGCCCCAACGGCGTCGTCGGCTACACCTTCGACGTCGACCCCGCCACGGCGGGCAAGAAGTTCAAGCTCGAGGCTGGCAGCGGCGTCGGCATGGACATCTCGTTCTACGCCGACATGGGCGACGTGACGAACCCCTCGGCCGCCCCTGCGAACTACGCCTACGAGACCCCCGGCCCCGGCGGCGAGTCCGGCACCGTCCCCGCCGGCTACCCCCTCGCCTTCGTCTGCATGACCGAGGGCCAGAACGGCACCTTCAGCTACGCGGCGGGCAAGGGCGTCAAGTAAGGATCAAAAGACCGAAATAAAGCCCCGGGCGCAACACCGGCCCGGGGCTTTTCCTTGCGCTCACTCGCAGCCGTCGAGCTCCTCGCCGTTCGCGCAACTGTCGGTGCCCGGCCCCCCGCTGAGGAAGTCCGACCCGCCGCGGCCGTCGAGCGTGTCGTCGCCACCGCTCCCGTAGAACGCGTCGTCGGCGTCCGTGCCGTAGAGCTCGTCGTCGTAGGCCGTGCCGACCGCGCCCTCGATCGACGTGAGCGAGTCGTCGCCCTCACCCCCGGTCACCGTCCCGGCCAGCAGGTCCACGACGACCGCCGCGGGCGATTGCACGAACACCACGAAGTCGAAGCCCTCTCCCCCGTCGACGGTGTCGTCGCCGCCCAGCGGATAGAACGTGTTCGCGGTCTCGTCCCCGATGAACGTGTCGCCGTGACGCGACCCCGCCACGATCTCCATGTTGATGAACGTGTCGTTGCCCTCGCCCGTGGCCGTTCCCTCGTTCAGGTCGACCGTCACGGGGGCGGCCGAGAACTTGAACGACGGCGTGTCGCTGCCGTCGCCGCCGTCCATGAAGTCGTCTCCCGGCCCCCCGTAGTGCGAGTCGATCCCGTCGCCGCCGTGGATGCGGTCGTCGCCGACGCCGGACTTCTGGATGTCGATCCCGCCGAGGCCCTCGATGACGTCGGGGCCTCCGAGACCGGTGATCGAGTTCTTCGTGTCGTCGCCGGTGAGCGTGTCGCCGTGCTCCGAGCCGATCAGCCGCTCGACGTCCACGAGCGCGTCGGCGCCTTCGCCGATCGCCGACCGGATCGACAGGTTCGCGTCGACGGGCGAGTCCGAGTCCTTGTAGCTCGCGGTGTCGACGTCACCTCCGCCGTCGAGCCGGTCGTCCCCGCGGCCCCCCTGCATCGTGTCGTTGCCGCCTTCGCCCCAGACGTTGTCGTGGCCGTTGGCGACTTGGATCTTGTCCTTGCCGTCACCGCCGCAGACGAAGTCGCCGCCGCCGAGCGACTTGATCACGTCGTTCCCGCCGAGCCCGACGATCACGTCGGCGAACTTCGTGCCGGTGATCTTCTCGCCCTTGGCCGAGCCGACGATCGTCGCCGGGCGGCCGCCGCACGATTCCGCGGCGGCGTGTGCCGGCACGGTAACGGCCGCGGCCAGCATGCTTGCGAGCACGATCTCTTTCACGAAGCCCCCCTCAGCGGCGCGTTGATCTCGATCAGGTTGCCGTCAGGGTCCCGCAGGTGCGCCACGCGCAGGAACGCGACCTCGTAGTCCTTCGGCTCGGAGACGAGCTGCGCGCCCCGCTCCCGCAGGGCCCTCGCTGCCTCGTCGACGTCGTCGACCGCGAACGTCATGACCGCGGCGTCGGACCGGCCCGGCGGAGGCAGCTCGGCACCGATCATCTGCCCCATCAGGTCGCGTTGAAACAGCCCGACGAGGACGTTCCCCGCACCGAGCTCGTAGTAGACGCCCGCGTCGAGCGTCACCTCCAGGCCGAGCACGTCGCGGTAGAAGCCGAGCAACCGCTGGACGTCGCCGGTCAGAAGTCGTACGTGCGTGAGCTTCATCCCGTCCTCCTAACGTCTTTGACAAGTGGGGCAGTAGGTCGTCCCGCGGCCCCCGAGGACGATCTTGCGCAACGGCGTCTTGCAGCGCGGGCACGGCGTCCCCCCGCGCCCGTACGCGATCAGGAACCCCGCGTTGCGCCCGGACTCGCCGTTGACCATGCGGTAGTCCGAGAACGTCGTGCCCTCGCGCTCGATCGCTCCGGCCAGCACCTCCCTGATCGCGCCGTGCAGCGCCCGAGCCCGCGCCGGCCCGACTGCGCGCGAGCGCGGGTTGATCCGCGCGAGCCACAGCGCTTCGTCCGCGTAGATGTTGCCGACGCCGGCGACCGGCCGCTGGCTCAGCAGGAAGGGCTTGACCGGGGACGACGTCCGCGCGAGCTCCGCCGCGAAGCGCTCGGGGTCGAAGTCGTCCGACAGGGGCTCCGGGCCGAGCTTCGCCAGAGTCGGCAGCGAGTGATAGTCCCCGGCGGGAACCACCGCCATCCGTCCGAACCTCCGGACGTCCCTGAACACGAGCCGGCGGCCGTCGTCGAGGTCGACCGTCGCCCGCGCGTAGTCGTCCTGCACGTCGAAGCGGAACGATCCCGTCATCCCGAGGTGCATGACGAGCTCGAGGCCCCCGTCGAGCGGCGCGATCAGGAACTTGCCCCGCCTGCCCACCGACTCGATCTCGTGCCCTTCGAGCATGTCGACGTCCTGGAACTCGCGCGGGATCGCCGGGTGCGGGTCGGTCCATACCGCGAGGGCGCGCCGGCCGGACAGCTCGGGGTCCAGCTGGCGACGGACGGACTCGACCTCGGGGAGCTCGGGCACGACGCCGAGCGTAGCCCCGTAGAGTCGCGTCATGACCCAGCATTCACTCGATCCCGAGTCGCTGCCTTACGCGCCCGAGAAGCTCCCTCTCAAGGACGAGGTCGGCGGGCCCGGTTTCTTCGCGGTCGACATGCGCGCGGGCCGCGTGGTCTCCGTCGAGGACTTCCCGGAGGCGCGGGCACCCTCGTGGAAGGTGTCGGTCGACTTCGGTCCGGTGATCGGCGTGCTGACGACGAGCGCCAAGATCAAGAACTACACGCGCGAGGAGCTCGAGGGCCGCATGGTCGTCGGCGCCGTCAACCTCGGCACCCGCCGCATCGCGGGCTTCAAGAGCCAGTTCCTCGTCCTCGGCGCCCTCGACCCGGACGGGACCGTCCGGCTGCTGCAGGTGGAGGACTCGGTGCAACCCGGCGCGCCGATCGCCTGACCGCGTGGAACCCGTCTTCACCGTCGGGCACGGGACCCGGACCACCGAGGAGCTGGCCGCGTTGCTGAGCGGAGCGGACGCCACCCTGCTCGTCGACGTCCGGAGGTTCCCCGGATCCCGTCGTCATCCGCACTTCGCCCGCGAGGCGCTCGAAGAGTCGCTGCCGGCGCTCGGTGTCGAGTACGACTGGCGGGGCGAGGAGCTCGGCGGACGACGGTCGCGCACGAAGGACAGCGCCACGCGGCACCCCGCGTGGCGCAACGACGCGTTCGGGGCCTACGCCGACTACATGGACACGCCGGAGTTCCGCACCGCGCTCGAGCGGCTCGAAGCCGAGGCCCGGAACGGATTACGCCTCGCGGTGATGTGCGCGGAGACCCTGTGGTGGCGCTGTCACAGGAGGCTGATCGCCGATGCTCTCGCTCTGCGCGGGGCCGAGGTGGTCCACCTGATCCAGCCGGGCACGACCTCCGTGCACCCGCCCAACGAGTGGGCGCGCCTCGACGACGACCGCTATCCGGTCTACGACGTCGGCGTGACCGGCGAGCTGCCGCTGTGAGCGACTCCTTCTACGTGCCCCTCGGCGACGGCGTCTTCCGCTCGACCGCGTGGACGACGGGGCCGTGGGGGCCGGACGCGCAGCATGCCGGGCCCCCGTCCGCGCTGCTGGGCCGCGCGATCGAGGGGGCCGCTCCCGCGGGCGCGCACATAGCGCGCGTCACTTCGGAGATCCTGCGGCCGGTACCCATCGAAGACGTGAAGGTCGAGGCGCGCGTGAGGCGGCCGGGCCGGAGCGTCGCGCTCCTCGAGGCGACGCTCACCGCCGGCGCCGTCGAGGTGATGCGTGCGAGCGGCTGGGCCATTGGAACTACCGACGTCGACCTGCCCGCGGACGCCGCGCCCCGCGCCGAGCCCCAGCGCCCGCCCGACGCTCTCCCGAACCTCTTCGAGGACAGGGCCGAGACCGACTACATCGCCGCGATGGAGTGGCGGTTCGTGAGCGGCTCGTTCTTCGAGCTCGGCCCGGCCACCGCGTGGCTCCGGATGAAGCTGCCGCTGGTGCAGGACGAGGAGCCGACGCCTCTCCAGCGCGTCCTCACCGCGGCGGACTCGTCGAGCGGGATCTCGGGCGCGCTCGACTTCTCGCAGTGGGTCTACGTGAACCCCGACCTGACCGTCCACCTGCACCGTGCGCTCGAAGGCCAGTGGGTGTGCCTCGACGCCGTGACTACGCCGGAGCGGAACGGCGTCGGTCTCACCGCAGCCGCCCTGTACGACCGGCGCGGGCCCGTCGGCCGCAGCGCTCAGTCGCTGTTCGTCGCGCGCCGCTAGGACCTCTCCGCCCAGGGCACGACGATCTCGTTCGCGATCAACTTCATCGCGGCGGCCGCGGGGATCGCCATCAACACGCCGGGCACGCCCAGCAGGGCACCGCCGCCGAGGGCGGCGACGAGCACGGCCGCCGGCGACAGGTCGACGGTCTTCGTCATCACCCGCGGCGCGACGAGGTAGTTCTCGATCTGCTGGTAGACGGCGAAGAACGCGAGCGTCGCGAAGCCGGTGCCGGGCGAGTCGAAGAAGGCGACGACCACCGCGGGGACCGCGCCGAAGGTCGCGCCGACGAGCGGGATGAGGTCGGCGATCGCGACCCAGAGCGCCAGCGCTACGGGGAACGGGACCCCGGCGATCGCCAGGAAGACGAAGGACACGATGCCGGCCACGATCGAGATCACGACGTTGCCTGCGATGTAGCCGCCGATCTTCGTGAGGACCGGGTCCAGGATGCTCTGCACCCGCTCGCGCTTGCTCTTGGGGATCAGCCGCAGGCTCCCCTCGCGCATCCTGGTGAAGCTCAGCGAGAAGTAGATCGTGAGCACGAGGACCGTTATCGCGTTGAAGATCGTTGCGAGCACCGAACCCGCGACGCCCACTACGGTGCCGAACGAGCTCCCGATCTGCGCGGGGATGTCCTTCGTCGCGTCCTGGAGGCGTTCCGCGATGTTCTGCTCGGTCACGTACTCGCGGATGCGCTCGTTGTTCTCCGCGAGGTCACGGACGTACTGCGGGAGGTTCGTCGCGAACTCGGTGACCTGGTCGACCAGAGGGGGCACGACGGCGGCCACGAAACCGGCGAGGAACGCGACGATCGCGAGAAGGATGGCCGCGACGGCCTGCCCCCGCTTCATCCCCCATCCCTGGAGACGCCGGATCGCCGGATCCATGCCGACCGCGAGGAACAGCGCGATGAACACGAGCATCAGCAGCTTGCGCAGGAGGTAGAGGCAGTAGATCAGCAGGACCGCGGCCGCGACGATGAGGACGTTGCGGAAGACGACGCCCGCCGAAGGTCGCTCCGGTGCCCGCGCAGCCATGCCGGGAGCTTACCGGTCGGTCTGCAGGTGCTTCTCGATGATCGCGAGCAGCGCGTCTTGCTTGAAGGGCTTGATGAGGTAGTCGTGCGACCCGATGACCTCGGCCTTGCGCAGCGTGGGGGGGCTCGAGTGCGCCGACATCATCACGATCGGC
>DASQDO010000484.1:0-3095 GCA_035634135.1 Actinomycetota bacterium | reverse complement strand
CGTAACCGGCGACGACGTCGACGCGAGCCCTTTCGAGGTGATGGCGGATCGAGACGTGGTTGCGTGCGACGATCTCGTCCCGGGTCGCGAGCAAGCGGGCGTAGTCGACCTTCTCTAGGACGGCGTGGATCCCCCACCGCTCGGCCTTGCGCGCCAGCGTGTCGGCGATCGCGGCGACCTCGCTCATGGCGCGCGTCGGGACCCAGCCGCGATGGAGACAGGTGCCGCCGAGGTCGGCCGCCTCGACGAGGACGCACGAGAGCCCGAGGTCGCTGAGGCGAAGCGCACACGCGTACCCGGCGGGCCCTCCGCCGAGGACGATCACGTCACGAGGCTCCATGGCCGGATCGTACGGTGGGGCCATGGCGATCACAGGGACCCACATGCTGCTGTACACGAGCGAGCCCGACGAGCTGCGCGCGGTGCTGCGCGACGTCTTCGGGTTCTCACACGTCGACTCGGGCGACGGATGGCTGATCTTCGCCCTGCCCCCGGCCGAGCTCGGGATCCACCCCGCCGAGGGCCCGACCTACGACAGCGGCACCCGGCACCAGCTCACGTTCATGTGCGACGACGTGAACGCGACCGTCGCGGAGCTGCGTGAGCGCGGCGTCGAGGTCCGGGGCGAGCCCGAGGACGAGGGCTGGGGCATTACGACGACGCTGGTGCTACCGGGCGGCGTCGAGGTGATGCTCTACGAGCCGCGCCACCCGACCGCGATCTAGCCGCGGTAGGCCGACGCCGTCCCAGACGCGGGCAGGAAGTCGCCGTCGCCTGCGAACGTCGCCGTGATCGTGCGGCGTGAGCTCGACACGTAGCGCTGCGGGACCTCGATCGCGGCCATCCCGTTCACGTCCGTGACCGCGGTGCCGATCAACGTCGCGCTCTTGCGGCCCCCCACCTTGTCCGCGACGTAGAACGAGATCGTCCGGCCCGCGACCATCCCGCCGTCCTCCGCCAAGCCTGCCCGCGCCATCGCGGGGTCGTTCCCGCTCGCCACCGCGTCGAACAGCGTGAGCAGCGTGTCCTCGCGCGTCACCGTGAAGGGGGCCGATCCCGTCAGCGAGCCGGCGGACACCGTCACGCCCTGCTCGCCCGCCGGGCCCTCGAGGACCACCGACGCGACGGCGCGACCGGTCTCGTCACTCGTCGCCGGCGCGGACGCCGAGCCGACGGTGAACGTCACGGGCTGACCGGCGACGGGAGCACCCGACCCGTCCGTCACGGTCGCGGCGAACCTCGCGGCGTCGGTGACCTGCCCCGTCGACGGGTTCGCGTCGTCCAGGACCACCGCGACCGCGCCGCCGGTGTCCCAGCTCTCGACCTCGCCACCGGAGGTGAACCTCACCGTTCCCGTCCGGTCCCAGGTGAGGCAGTAGGCGAACTCGTTGCCGGAGCGCGAGCGCGGCTGGCCCAGCGTCCGGAGCACCTCCTCGGCCGTCATCCCGGTGCGGAGACGCTCGAAGTCCTCGGGCGTGAGGTCCGCGACGTCCGTGCGGCACGAGCTGCCGGCCACACCGATCGCGCGCTCCCACATCTGCAGGTACGCCTCGGGGCCCAGGAGCATGTCGTCGACGATTGGCTGCCCCGCCTGCACGCGGAGGTCCTCTATCCAGTCCGTGTAGAGCCCGTAGTGGGCAACGCCGTCGCGGTTGACGTCGTAGGGAGCACGCGTGCCGCTGACCTGCTTGTGGACCGTCGCGCCGCCGAAGCCCTCGAACGGGTACTCGACCGGGTTCGTCTCGTTGCCGGAGCGGGGCTGTCCCTGGTTGCTGAAGCCGTTCGTGTCCGACCCGTAGCCGATCCCGAACAGGAACCGCTCGTCGGCCCAGTCGCGATGCTTGCGCCACTTGCCGACGAAGCTCGCGGAGCCGCCGCCGTGCGGCGTCACGACGCCACCCAGCTCGTAGATGCGGCGGTAGATCGTGTCGTCGGCCCACGAATGGCTCGACACGACGCCCGGCGTGACGGTCGAGCCCTCGGCACGCAGCTCCTCGCCGATCTGCGCGACGAGGTCCATCGCGTCGGTGCGAGCGTGCGAGCTCATGTGGTCGGGGTCGAAGATCATCCCCCGCTCGATCATCTCGCGGATCGCCGTGCGCCCCATGTCGCTCAGCCCGAGCGAGTTGCAGTGCGGGCCCTCCGGGTACACGGGGGCCGCGCCCGTCTGGCCGAACAGCGACAGCACCGCGCCGAAGATCGCGTCGCGCCCCGAGAACTCGTCGGGCGCGCCGGACTCGTCGTGGAAGTTCATCTGCGTGTGGTCATGGGCGACGCCGTGGTCGTGCGAGTGCCCGTCGTCTTCCGAGCACGTGTCCATGCGCCAGTACGACCCGGTCTCGAGGAAGTTCCCGAAGTTCACGATCGGGCCCTGGAGGTCGGAGTCGCCCTTGACGCCCGTGAACGCGTTGTCGAACTTGTTGACGAGCTCCATCTGACGCACGCCGAGGTCGTAGACCTCCTGGAGGCGGTCGTCGATCTCGTCGGCCGGGCACGTCGGGAGGTCGCGCACGATCCCGCACCCGAGCGGGACCGACACCTCCATGCCGAGCACGACCGCGAGCTTGCCGTCGTTGATCACCTCGCGCGCCTCGAAGGGGTCGTCGACGACCCGGAACCAGCCTTCGCCCGGCCCCCCGCTCTGCGCGTCGACGTACCGCTCGAGCTCGCGGATCCTGCGCGCCTGGAGACGGACGTTCTCCATCTCGTCGCAGCTGTTGCGGCGGTACGGATAGATCTCGCAGAGCTGCCCGTTGTCGACGAGGAGGTTGACGAAGAGCCGGAGGCCGCCGCGCCAGGAACGCTCCAGCCACTTGTAATAGACCTGCTCGTGCGTGAGCGAGTGCGGCTTCGGCCAGCCCTCGAACGTCGGCCATCCATCGGTGTCGTGCCCCTCGACCGGGTTGCCGCCGCTCAATGCCGCCTCGAGCACCGCGCCGTGCCCGCCCGGCTCGTGGTCGGGGCAGTCGACGAGCGCGTGCGTGACGCCGAACCGGTGCCACGGCCGGCCGCAGCGCGACCGCCCGCCGATGAACTCGAACGCCATCATGTGCAGGTGGAGGTCGATGTAGCCGCGGGCCTCGCCGTACGGCGTC
>DASQDO010000483.1:0-3527 GCA_035634135.1 Actinomycetota bacterium | reverse complement strand
GGCCGCGGAGAACATCGGCTTCGCGATCCCGATCGACAAGGCGCTCCCGATCGTCGAGCAGATCCTCGAGGACCCGCCGACGGAGCGGGCGTGGCTGGGCGTGACGCTCGGCGACGTGACGGCCGAGGCAGCGATCGAGTTCGGCCTGCCGGACGAAGTGGAGGGCGCCGTCGTGCTCGCCGTGGTCCCCGACAGCCCCGCCGACGAAGCCGGGCTGGAGGTGGGTGACGTCGTCCTCGCCATCGAGGGTGAGGGGGTCGGGGGTGCCGACGACCTCGTCCAGGAGCTGCGCCGCCGGGAGGTGGGCGAGACCGTCGAGCTGGACGTCTTCACCGATGGCGACGAGGACACCATCGACGTAGAGCTCGAGAGGCGGCCGGTCACCCTCGGCTAGCGGGGGCCCCGTTACGCTGGGGTCATGAAGGTGAAGCTCCGCAACCCGGACCGCGTCGTCGACGTGAGCGGGCCCAAGAACGTGACCGCGCTCTTGCAGCACCTCGGCATCGTCCCCGAGGCGGTCCTCGTGATCCGCGACGCGACGCTGCTGACGCGCGACGAGGCGGTCTCCGAGGACGACGAGATCGAGGTCCGCCCTGTTCTCTCCGGGGGCAGCGGCGGCCTCGGCCGGCGCTCCGAGGGACGTGGCACTGGCCCGTGAAGTGCAAGGTCTGTAAAGGGAAGGCCGTCGTCGACGTGCGGCGGCACAACGCCGGGTTCTGCCGCGACCACTTCGTCGACCACGTCCGCAACCAGGTCGCGAAGACGATCAAGGAGTTCTCGATGTTCTCGCCGGAGGACCGGCTCCGGATCGCGGTCTCCGGGGGCAAGGACTCGCTCGCGCTGTGGGACCTGCTCCTGGACCTCGGCTACGACGCGACCGGCTTCTACCTCGACCTCGGCATCGGCGGGTACTCGACCCGGTCGAAGGACGCGTCGATCGCCTTCGCCGAGGGGCGCGACGCGAAGCTCATCGTGCGTTCGCTCGGCGAGGAGCACGGCTACACGGTCCCCGAGCTTGCGAAGCTCACCGGCCGCGTCCCGTGCTCGGGCTGCGGTCTCAACAAGCGTTACGAGTTCAACCGGGCTGCGCTGGAAGAGGGCTTCGACGTCCTCGTCACCGGCCACAACCTCGACGACGAGGTCGCGACGCTGTTCGGCAACGTTCTGCACTGGAACACCGACCAGCTCGGTCGCCAGGCCCCCGTCCTCGAAGAACGGATCCTCGGAGATGCGCCGGAACCGGTCCTCGTGCGCAAGTGCAAGCCGCTCGTGCGGATCGCCGAGCGCGAGACGGCGGCGTACGCGCTGCTGCGCGGCATCGACTACGTGATCGAGGAATGCCCGATGGTCGAGGGCAACACGCAGCACCGCTACAAGGAGGCGATCTCCCTTCTCGAGGAGGCGTCGCCCGGGACCAAGCACCAGATGTACTTCGGGTTCCTGAAGAAGGCCGCGTCGAAGTTCGCGGAGAGCGACGAGGACGCGAGCCTCGTCCGCTGCCTCAGCTGCGGTGCGCCGACGCTCGACTGGGGGCAGGACGAGCCGCAGTGCTCCTTCTGCAAGACGAAGGCCCTCGCTTTGAAGCGCAAGGAGACCGGCGAACGCCCGCGGCCCCGGCGTTCGCGCAGATGAATCTCGAAGCGGGCGAGAAGGTCCTGCTGATCGACTCGCGCGACCGGCGCTACCTCGTCACGCTCGCGACCGGAAAGCAGTTCCACTCGCACGCCGGCGTCGTAGAGCACGACGCGCTGATCGGCAAACCCGAGGGCAGCACGGTCAGGAGCAGCGGGGGAGCGAAGCTCGTCGCGTTCCGCCCGACGCTCGCGGAGTTCGTCCTCAAGATGAAGCGCGGCGCGCAGGTCGTGTACCCGAAGGACGTCGCGCTGATCCTCGTCTACGCGGACGTGTTCCCCGGCGCCACCGTCCTCGAAGCCGGCAGCGGCTCCGCGTCGCTGACTCTCGCGCTCGCGCGCGCCGTCGGGGAGAGCGGGCGCGTGATCTCGTACGAGCTGCGCGACGACCATCACGCTCAAGCGGTCGCGAACGTCACGGCCTGGTACGAGGGACTCGGCGCCAAGCCCGAGAACCTCGAGTTCCGCGTCGGCGACGTCTTCTCCGACGTCGAGGAAGACGTGGTCGCGGACCGGATGGTGCTCGACCTCCCCGAGCCGTGGCACGCGATCGGTACGACGACGGAGCGGCTGAAGCCCGGCGGCATCCTCTGCTGCTACCTCCCCACGGTCCCGCAGGTGTCGCAGCTGGTCGAGACGATGAGGCGAGGCGGCTTCGGCCGCATCGAGACGATGGAGAGCCTCGTGAGGACGTGGAACGTAGACGGGCAATCCGTGCGGCCGGACCACCGCATGGTCGCCCACACGGGCTTCGTGGTGACGGCCCGGAAGCTCGCCCCTCCCAGTAATTCAAGCGAGCCCCAAAACACGCCGTAGACCTAGTACAGGGAGTAGCATCGGGGCTTGGCAGGTCCGGGGGCCGTGGCGTCTTTCCGCCGCCCCGGAACCCTGGGAGAGGGAGGTGGTTCCGGTTCCGTCCGACGAGCTCGAGCGGAAGATCGCTGACTACGACCGCGAGGTCCAGGATCTTCGTGGCCAGGTAAAGCTCCTCGAGGACGAGCTGGCGCTCACGCGCCGCAAGCTCGAAGCGGCTCCGCGCCGCATCCACGAGCTCGAGCGCCGCCTGTCGGAGTCGATCACCGAGCTCACCCAGTCGCGCGAGACCGGCGAGCGCATGGCCGAGAAGCTCCGCGAGGCGCGGGACCAGCTCGTCGCGCTGAAGGAGGAGGTCGAGAAGCTCAGCCAGCCTCCGTCCGGCTACGGCGTCTTCCTCCAGGCCTACGAGGACAACCAGGTCGACGTCTTCACGAACGGCCGCAAGCTGCGCGTGAACGTCGCGCCCGAGGTCGACCTCGAGCAGCTCGAGCGCGGCCGCGAGGTCATGCTCAACGAGGCGATGAACGTCATCGGCGTCTGCGACTTCGAGATCCAGGGCGAGGTCGTGATCCTGAAGGAGCGTCTCGACGAGGGCCGGGCCCTCGTCCTCGGGCGCACGGACGAGGAGCGCGTCGTCGAGCTCGCGGACTCGCTCAAGGACGTCCACATCCGCGCCGGCGACAGCCTGCTGCTCGAGCCGAAGTCCGGTCACGTCCTCGAGAAGCTGCCGAAGCCCGAGGTCGAGGAGCTGATCCTCGAAGAGGTGCCGGACGTGAGCTACGAGGACATCGGCGGCCTCGACGGACAGATCGAGGAGATCCGCGACGCCGTCGAGCTCCCGTACCTGCACGGCGACCTGTTCCGCGAGCACCAGCTCGAACCGCCCAAGGGGATCCTGCTCTACGGCCCGCCGGGGTGCGGCAAGACGCTCGTCGCGAAGGCCGTCGCGAACTCGCTGGCGAAGAAGGTCGCGGCCAAGCTCGGACGCGACGACCGTCGCTCGTACTTCCTCAACATCAAGGGCCCCGAGCTCCTGAACAAGTACGTGGGCGAGACCGAGCGGCAGATCCGCATGATCTT
>DASQDO010000482.1:0-2217 GCA_035634135.1 Actinomycetota bacterium | reverse complement strand
CGCTCGAAGTCGATGTGCGGCGTGATCGTCGGCAGCAGATGGTCGCCCGAGATCAGCAGAGCGTCCCGGGCGTTCCACAGGCACACGTGCGACCGGGCATGGCCCGGGGTGTAGACGACCGCCCACTCGCGGCCCCCGGCGGTGAACGTCTCGCCCCCGTCGCAGGAGTGCGTCGCCTCGACCACGCCGGCGACGAACGGCCGCCAGTCCTCGAACTGCGTCAGCTCGTCGAGCTCGGCCGGGCTCGCGCCGTGGTCCGAGAGCAGCTCGCGCAGGTTCTCCTTGGCTCCCTCCGGGTCGCGGTACAGCTCGATCTCGTCGTGCGCCTCGCGGTGCATCCAGAGCTCGCATCCCGTCTCCTCGAGGAAGCGCGCGGCCATCCCGTAGTGGTCGATGTGCGTGTGCGTGACCACGAGGCGCTCGATCGCGCCGGCGGACGACTCCGCGGCCGCGAGCGCGGCCTTGATCTCGTCCCAACCGTGGTCGCCGTCGGGCTGTGGGTTCCTTATCCCGCAGTCGACGAGCGTCGCGCCGCCGTCACCGGCGAGCAGGAACGCGTTGACCGCGTTCAGCCCCGGGAACGGCAGGGGCAGGACGAGACGGAAGACGCCCGGCGCGGGCTCGCGCCGCCGATGCTCCACGCGGGCTACTCGTGTACCTGCTCTTTGATCTGAAAGGTCACGCGCACGAGCACGCGGTAGACGACCTCACCGCTCTCGATGAGACCGTCGATACGCTCGACCTCGAACGAGGTGAGTCCCTTCAGCGTCAGGCTAGCGCGGTGCACCGCGCCGGCGACTGCGTCTTCGATCGTGGCTCCGGTCGCGGTGAGGTCGATCGACTTCTCGACTGACATCCGCCCTCCTCTCGTGTGCGTGGTCGTAATCCTCCCGCACAAAAAGAACGAAGCTCCCGGCCAGTTCGGGAGCTTCGTTCATCCTGCCAGAGGAGGTGCAGGGTGTTGCCTTGGGAGGGTGGTGCGGTCGTACGGAGCTACGAGCTACGAGTCCTTCTGGAGCGGTGATACGAACGTCGGAGTCCGGTGGCACGTGACCGACGGGCGGGCCCGAGAGGTCATCCTGCGGCAGTCCTTTGCAAGTACGTCCCGGGAGATCGCCAGCCACCACTTCACGGCCGGAACGCTGAGCGACGCCTCCTTCGGGCCCGACATCCAGGCGCAAGATCTGTCGCTCATCGCTCCTTACCTTTCGGTCTCGGCGGTACCGGATGTTGCGTGGGGGTCCACTGCATTCGCTTGATGAACGAGGTTCGTCATCCGGTGGCCCTCTCCTGCCCTATGCGGTCAGAAAAACCCCCTCTGAGCAGCCCTAACGTCAGGAATGCCCGAATTTCACCGGATAAATTCCCGGGTGCGCGGGGGCCTAAACAGGACACCTCTCAGACGAAGCCGCGCAGCTTGTCCGCATTCGCAACTCGCTCGACCGCGATGTCGAATGCGGCGTCACGCAACGACGTTCCGTCGCCGGCGGCGCGGGTGAAAACGTGGGTCGTCGCCTTGCTCATCCGCTTCTTCAGCTGGAAGTTGACGTCGTCGACCTCCCAGCGGAACTGCTGGATGTTCTGGACCCATTCGAAGTACGAGACGGTGACCCCACCGGAGTTCGCCAGGATGTCGGGAGCGACGACGACACCGCGGTCGTGGAGCACCTCGTCGGCGGCCGGCGTAGTCGGGCCGTTGGCCGCCTCGACGACGAGCTTCGCCTTGATGCGGTCGGCGTTCTTCGTGTTGATCACGCCGTGGATGGCGGCAGGGATCAGGATGTCGCAGTCGAGCTCGAGGAGGTCCTCGTTGCTCACCTCGGTCCCCCCGGCGAAGTTGGCCACCGACACCGACTCTTTGGCGTGCTTGCCCAGCTCGGTGAGGTCGAGGCCCTCGGGGTTGTGCGTGCCGCCCCCCACGTCCGAGACGGCGACCACGTTCGCCCCGGCCTCCGCCGCGATAGCCGCGGTCCAGTAGCCGACGTTCCCGAAGCCCTGTATCGCTACGCGCGCTCCGTGGAAGTTCAGCCCCATCTTCTTGGCGGACTCGCGCGCGCAGATGACGACCCCGCGGCCCGTCGCCTCCTCGCGCCCCGGCGAGCCTCCGAGCTCGACGGGCTTGCCCGTCACGATGCCGGGCGTGTAGCCCTGCTTCTTGCCGTACTCGTCCATCATCCAGGCCATCGTCTGCGCGTTCGTGCCCATGTCGGGGGCCGG
>DASQDO010000481.1:0-4932 GCA_035634135.1 Actinomycetota bacterium | reverse complement strand
CCCGATCTAGACCCCGCACAGCTCGACCTCGACCTCGTCAGTCGCCCCCCAGTCCCTGACGTCGGGCCCGTCGCAGTTGCCCAGCACGACGGTCAGCGGCGCGAGCGACCTCAGCTCGACGAGCAGCGTCGGGTCGCACACGTCACCGGCATGCAGGATGTGGTCTGCGCTCTCCAGGTACGGCCACGCCCCCGCGGGCACAGGGCGCGTCGCACGGACCGTGTGCGTGTCGGAGAGGACCGCGACCTTCAGGTGGTCGGGCAACTACCCAGGTGGGGCGAGGTGCTCACACGAGCGCTCCCACGACGACCTCACGGGGTAGTCCGGGTCGTCGCCGGGGAGCTTCGTCTTGTCCCGCACGAAGTAGCCGCCTCGCCAGAACCCCCACAGGTGCTGACGGCAGTACGAGTCCACGACGAACCACTCGCGCTCGCCCTCGGGACGCTTCAGCGTCTTCGCCCGGCCCTCGAGCGGCGCCATGATCCGGTCGAACTCCTTCAGCCAGTCGCGGTCCTTGCCGGTCTCGCGGCCGTAGTAGCTGCCGTGGCCTTCGCTGAGGAACTCCTCCTCGCCGACGGGCGGGACGTTGCCGATCTGGAAGGACGAGACGGTGGTCCCGGCCTCGGAGTGGACCGCGCCGTGCAGCAGGCGGGTGCGCAGCTCCGTCGCCGTCAGCTTCGAGTCGCCGAGCTCGCAGTCGCTTCGCACCGCGGCACACTCGAACCGCCCGCCGCGCGCGATTACCCCGCCCTTCTGGGAGCGTGACGGCCCCGGCAGGGCAAGGCGCGCCATGTAGAGCGCGCGCCCGTACGTGCCGGCGATCGTCGGAGTCGCGTTCGAGGTGCCACCGAAGCCGCCCTGCCCCCTGCCGGAGACCGTCGTGGCTCCGTACGAAGCGGGGTAGCTGGACCCGATCCCCGCGATGTCCGCGGGCTTGCCGTGGCCGGAGTAAGAGGCATGCGTCCCGGGCGCGACCGCGCCGACCGTGACGATCCAGTCGGGACCCTCCTGCGACGAGAACGTCGTCGTGTTCGGGACCGAGAAGTCGTTCGCCTGTCCGTTGCCGGCTGAGAAGAAGATCGTCTGGCCGCGGTCGGTAGCGCGGCGCTGCATCTGCGTGTTCGAGCCCGAGTAGATCCGGTCCCTCATCGCGGTCGAGAAGCCGTACGAGTTCGAGATCGCGTCGATCCACGGCTGGTCGAGCGCCCACTCGATCGCGGCCTCGCCGGACTCCGGGTTCGAGTAGCTGAGGAACACGAGAAGGCACTCCGGGCACGTCCCGTGGATGTTCCCGACGGAGACGCTGGTGGTTCCCATCCCGTGCTCACCCGAGTCTCCGTGGACCTGGTTCCCGCCGAAGTCGAGAGCGCCGACGACCTTCGTCCCCGGCATCCAGTAGTAGTTGACCTCCTCGCGCGACGACGGCTTGACCTCCGCCCACTTCTTCGAGTCGGCGGAGTCCAGCGCGGCGAGCTGCGCTTCCTTGTCGTCCGGTTCGAGCGTGAGGTCGAGGCGGTTGTAGGAGTCGAACGCCGACGGGCTCGGGAAGCCGTCGAGCCACGCGTCCGGAGCGGTCGACAGGGGGAGGTCGTTGGCGGGGTTCGAGTCCTTCGCCTGCGGCATGTGGGAGGCGTGGAAGTCCCAGTGATAGGGGCTGAACGCCGAGTCGATGACCGCGATCACGGTCGCGTCGCCGCCGAGGTCCCGGACCGGGAGCGTCTTGCCGCGCGCCCCGGCCGCAGGCGCGACGGACGCGCAGGCGATCACGGCGAGGAGCAAGGGCAGAACGCGCTTCAAGGTAGGTCCCCTCCGTCCGATTTCGGCCGATTCTCGGTCTGAAGGGAGGGTTCTCCTAGGGCGCGACCGTTCCTGCCTCTAGAGTCTTCGACGCTGACACCCGGTTGTCACCACAGGCGGGGCACGACGGGTCCCGGCGCACCTTGACCTCGGCGAACGTCGTCGACTGCGCGTCGAACGTCAGCAGCCGCCCGACCAGGGGCTGGCCGTAGCCGACCAGGAGCTTGAGGGCCTCGTTGCACTGCAGCGATCCGACGATTCCCGGGAGCACGCCCAGGACACCCGCCTCGCTTCAGGTAGGGGCGAGCTCGGGCGGGGGGGCCTCGGGATAGAGGCAGCGGTAGCACGGCCCCTCGAACGGGACGAACGTCGACGCCATGCCCTCGAAGCGGAAGATCGAGCCGTGGATGACGGGCACCCTCAGGTCGACTGCGGTGTCGTTGACGACGTAGCGCGTGTCGAAGTTGTCGCAGCCGTCGACGACCACGTCGTACTGCGAGATCAGCTCGCGGGCGTTGCTCTCGTCTATGCGGAACGCGTGGACGTTCACCTGGACGTCGGGGTTGAGCCGGGCGATGGTCTCCTTGGCCGACTCGGCCTTGAGCTCCCCGACCTTCTCGGTGTCGTGGATCACCTGGCGCTGGAGGTTGCTGGTCTCGACGACGTCGGAGTCGACGATCCCAATCGTGCCGACCCCGGCGGCCGCCAGGTAGAGCAGCGCCGGGCTTCCCAGCCCCCCGGCCCCGATGCACAGGACCTTGCTCTCGAGGAGCTTCTGCTGGCCCCGTTCGCCCACCTCGGGAAGGATCAGGTGCCGCGAGTACCGGTCCCTCTGCCCGGCGTCGAGCGTGCGCGGGATCGTGAAGTCGTAGCCCAGGTCGCGCCAGCGGACGAAGCCGCCCTTCATCGAGACGGCGTTCGTGTAGCCGAGCTCGGCGAGCGTCCGGGCGGCGAACACGCTGCGGACGCCGCTGGCGCAGTAGACGACGACCTCCGCGTCCTTGTCGGGGACGACGTCTTCGGCCTTGCTCTCGAAGTGGCCGCGCCCGAGGTGGCGGGCGCCCGGGACCATCCCCTGCTCGACCTCTTCGTTCTCGCGGACGTCGAGGAGGAAGACGCGCTCGCCGGCCGCGAGCCGCTCCTTCACCTGTTCGGGCGTGACCTCCTGCACCTCGTCGCGGGCCCGGCGGTCGAGGTCCCTGAAGTTAGACATCTATCCACCTTACACTAGTGAGTATGTCTGGGCCGCGGCCCCCAGGGCCTCCCGCACCTCGGGCACGGTCGGGTTGACCAGCAGCCGGTCCCCTATCTGGAGCGTCGGGACCGTCCGGTACCCGCCGGTCGCCTCGACGATCCGGTCCGCGTACTGCTCCTGCTCGTCGATGTCGATCTCGCGGTAGCCGATGCCGGCCTCGTCGAGCTGGCGCTTGAGACGGCGGCAGTGGCCGCACCACGTCGTGGAGTAGATCGTGACCATGTCGTAGGTCTTCCCCCTCTGGCGGCGTCTGAGTCCAGTAACGTTCCGCGATGAACCCGGATTCCGGAGTGACGGCCCCGTGAGGGCGGTCGTGTTCGCCGGGCCGGGCCGGGTCGCCGTCGAAGACGTCCCGATCCCCCGAGTCGCCGAAGCCGACGACGTCGTCGTGCGGGTCGAGCGGACGGCGATCTGCGGCTCGGACCTCCACCTCCTCCACGGCAAGACCCCCGGCATGAACCCGGGCTCGGTCATAGGGCACGAGTTCACCGGCCGGGTCCGCGAAGCGGGGGCCGCGGTGACGTCCGTGGCCGAGGGAGACCTCCTGCTCGGCTCCTTTCTGATCGCGTGCGGCGAGTGCGAGCCGTGCCGCCGGGCGCGCTTCAACTTCTGCGAGCGGAGGAGGGCGCTCGGGCTCGGCTCGCTGACCGGTGACCTCGACGGCGCGCAGGCGGAGTACGTGCGGGTGCCGGTCGCCGACCTGAACGTGAGGCGGCTCCCGGCGGACCTCGACGACGCCGGCCAGGAGCGGGTCCTGTTCGCGGGCGACATCCTCGCCACGGGCTTCTACGCAGCCGCGCTCGCGGACCTCGTTCCCGACGAGGTCGTCGCGGTCGTCGGAGCCGGTCCGGTCGGGCTGTTCTGCGCGCTCGCGGCGCGGTCCCTCGGTGCACGCACCCTGGTCGTCGACACCGACCCGGCCCGGGCGGCGTTCGCGACTGAGCAATACGGGCTGGACGCGGTCTCGCTCGCGCCCGACGAGAACGCCGCCGAGAGGATCGTCGAAGTGACCGGAGGGCTGGCGGACGTCGTCGTCGAGGCGGTGGGAGCGCCGGCGGCGTTCAAGACCGCGCTGCGCTGCGCTCGTGACGGGGGCCGCGTGATCGTCGTCGGGGTCTACGGCGCCGAGCGCTACGACCTTCCGATGGGGATGGTCTGGGGGCGGGGCCTACAGGTGCGCTTCGCGGGGATGGCGAACGTGCAGGCGCACTGGGATGCCACGCTCGAGGCCGTGGCCCGCGACGCGTTCGACCCGTCGAAGGTCATCACGCACAGGCTCGCGCTGGACGAAGCCGAGAAGGGCTACGAACTGTTCGCCGCGCGTGAGGCGATGAAGGTGGTGATGACGCCGTAAGGGGAGCTAGGCGCTCTTCTGCTCCTGGGCCTGCTTGGTCTTCTCGGCCGTGATCTCGGCCGCGGCCTTGCCGCAGCCGGGGCAGAACTTCGAGTCGGCCTCGACCTTGACGCCACAGAACGGACACGGGCCCTCGACGGGCTCTTCCTTGTAGCCCTCCTTCAGGCCCTCCTTGAACTCCTTGCCGGCCTGGCCCATCGAGCGGGCGAGCTTCGGCAGCCGCGTCGCGCCGAACAGCAGCAGCAGGATCAGCAGGATCGGGATCAGCTCGCCGGGTCCCAGGTTCACGTAGACGACCTCCGTTTCTTCGTGGCTGCCCTTACCGTCGGCCGCCGCGTCCGTTCACTTCAGCGCCGGGGCGATCTCGGCACCTAGGAGCTCCACGTCCTCGGGGTCCGCGACCTGGAACGGGAGAGCACCGGCGGTCACGACGACCTCGGTCACGCCGAGGTCCGACAGCCGTCCGAGCCGGTCCGTCACCTCCCCCACGGTCCCGGTGACGTGGTCCCTTCGGAACTCGTCCCAG
>DASQDO010000480.1:0-8284 GCA_035634135.1 Actinomycetota bacterium | reverse complement strand
CGCCATCCACGCATACCCGGCCTCGGTCCCCTGGCCGTGCACGACGTCGCACCCGAGCGAGCGCACGTACTTGAGGACGGCGGCGAGGCGCGGTAGGAACGCGACGGGCATGCCGCTGACCCTGGGCACGCGCAGCAGGTGGAGACGTACGTTGCGCGACAGCTCGTGCGTCGAGTCGGAGTCGATCCCCTTCGCGATCCGGACGACGTCGACCGAGACGTCGCCGCGGCGGCCGAGGGCGTCGACGAGGTTCACGACGGGGGTCGCGACGAACCCCTGTGAGGGAGGGAGCCCGACGGACCGTTCGATCGCCTCGGGAATCGGATAGTCGGCGAGCATCGCGACGCGGATCGTCATTCGTTCCGGCGTCCCGCCGAGGCGGCCCGTCATTCGTTCCGGCGTCCCGCCGAGGCGGCCCGTCATTCGCTCGGGCGTCCCGCCGAGGCGGCCCGCGCGGACCTCGCCTGCATCAGCGCCCTCAGCTCTCCGACCACCGGCTCCCGTGTCAACAGGAGCCACATGATGTACGAAACGGCGGACGACGCCAAGAACACGACGTCTCCCCAGCCCGACGTCTCGACGATCGCCGTCGCGCCCCATGCGAGCAGCCCGAACGCACCCACGCGCCAGATGGTGGCCCACGGGACCTCCGCCTGGACCCCGACGGACCTCTTCGACCACAGGTACGCGGTGACCGTGTACGCCGCGTACGAGCCGAGGGTGGCCCAGGCGGCGCCCATGAGCCCGAAGGGTGGGATCAGCGCCACGTTGAGCCCGATGTTCAGCACGCCCGCAGTCAGCGCCTGCATCGTGATCGCGCGGGTCCTCTTGTCGAGCTCGAGGGGCTGGTGGAACAGGATGCCCTCGAACCAGGCGAGGTTGCCCAACGCCACGAGCCCGATGACCGAGCTCCCCTCCACGAAGTCGTCGCCGAGCATGAAGCCCGCGACCCTGTCCCCCATCAGCACGAGCACGAGGCATACGTAGCCTCCGGCGACGACGAACATCCTGTGGGACAGGGTCAGGTATCGAACGGCCTCCGTCCTGTCCTCTCGCGCCCAGGCGCGCGCGGCCAGCGGATAGAGCGCGCTGAACAGCGGCGTGAACGCGAACCCGACCGCGCGCTCCGCGATCGCGTAGTTCGGGACGTAGAGGCCGGCGGCCGCCTCGCCGGACAGAGTCGTCAGCAGGTACCGGTCCGCGAGCAGCAGAGCCTGGGCCCCCACCGCGGTCACCACTATCGGGATGCCGAACGAGGACAGCTCCTTGATCCGCGCCCGGTCCACCGACCCCGCGAGGTCGCTTCGCACGATGCCTGCGATGCGCGCCGCGGGGAGCAGGCTCGCCACGAGGACGATCGCCGACGCCCACAGCAGGACCTCGATCCGCCGGGTCGCGAGGTACCAGCCGATCCCGCCGGCGAAGGACGCGAGCGAGACCGCGACGGAGATCATCGAGTACGCGCGCGTGAGGAGCTTCGCCCTCAGCACCGCGAGCCCGAGCTTCTGGTGGATCAGCGCGACCGACAGCACCACTGCCGCAGCCGTGAGCGCGAGCGGGAAGATGAAGCCGAGGGAGACCAGCACGATCAGGGTGGCGCCTACGCTCGACACCCACGCGAGCACGAGGTACTGCCCGAGCTCTCCGGTCCGCGCGTCCCCCGGCTCGGAGTGGAAGCGGATGAGCGTCGGGGTGAGCCAGTCCCCCAGGACCGCGGCCGCCATCGTCGCGACCGACAGCGCCACCGCGTAGCGCCCGTAGACGGAGGGAGAGACGAGCCGCGTGAGGACGACGAGGCCGAGGACGCCTACCAGCGCGGGCCCTCCTATGGCGGGGAGATAGAGGAGCGTCTCCTTCGTCAGACGCGCGAGGGAACCGGATCCGGCTCGTTTCATCCCGGCTACGCCGAGCGCGCGATGCGGTCGTAGACGCTCACGGTCCGGCTCCCGACGTTGCCCCACGCGAACTCGGAGGCCTTGGCCGAGCCGGCGTCGCCGAGGCGGCCGCGCTCACCCGGATCCCCCAGGAGCCCCGCGACCGCGTCGGCGAGGCCGGAGACGTCGCCCGGAGCCACCAGCCGGCCGGTCACCCCGTCCTCGACGAGCTCGGGCAGCCCGCCCACTCGCGTCGCGACGACGGGCTTGCCGGCGCACCACGCCTCGAGGACGACCAGCCCGAACGCCTCGTGCTTGGAGGGCACGACGACGAGGTCGGCCGCCGCGTACGCGTCCGCGAGCTCCGGGCTCTCGGGCGGGAAGCCCGGGAGCAGCAGGATCCGGGACGAGACCTCGGGGCGACCGACGGCATCCCTCAGGGATTCGAAGTACTCGGGCTCGGAAGGCGCCCCGACGATCACCCAGCGGGCGTCGACGCCACGGGCGGCGAGGCGCGGGACGACGTCGACCGCGACCCGCTGGTTCTTCACGTCGCAGACGCGGCCGGGGGTCAGGACGACCGGCGCGTCGCCCAGCCCGTGCTCGGCGCGGAAGCGCCGTCCGTCGCCGTGCGCGAAGCGCGCCGGGTCGACGCCGTTCGGGATCGAGACGACGCCCTCTTGCCGGATGCCCGCGCGCACGAGCTCGTCTGCTATCGCTCGGTTGACGCTGATGACCGCGTCGCCGAACCGGATCGCGGCCTCGTTCGGGAACCAGTACAGCCATCGCGGCCGGTGCCGGCGGAACTCGCTGTGGAGCGTCACGACCACGGGGACGCGGCGCAGCCGGGCCGCCATCACCAGCGCGCTCGCGAGACGGTTGTGCGTGTGCACGTGGAGCACGTCGGGAGCACGTTCGAACAGCAGCGCGCGGAGCATCGGCAGAGAGAACGCCGCCTTCCCGAGGCCCGCCATCGCCGCCTCGCGGGCCGAGAAGAACCGGCCCTCGAACCGCCGCACGGCGAGCCCTTCGACCTCCTCGCGGGGAGCGTCGCCGAAGGAGTTCGTCGTCCACACCTCGGGTTCGTAGCCGGCACGGCGAAGGCTGCCGGACAGGTTCACGATGGCCGATTCGGCGCCCCCCCAATTCGAACGCGAGAACTTCGGGACGTAGTGGACTACCCGAGGCGAGGCGCGCTCCTTTCCCGGCTGCGCAGCTGGTTCTGCAGCGCGAAGGCGGTCCCGACGAAGCCCAGGATCAGCATGCTGTTCTGCGACGCCCCGTAGGGCCACGGGCTGGCGAACAGGCTGACGACCAGGGTCGCCGTGACGTAGCTGAACCCCGCGATGAGCCACCATCGTTCGAAGCTGTCGGGATCGAATCGCCGCGACAGCCGCAGCAGCCAGCGCAGCGTGGCGAGGTGCAGGCCCAGGTAGCTGACGAGCCCGAGCGCCCCGTACCTGAGCCAGACGTGCAGCACGGCGTTGTGGACCCCCCAGGACGTGTGCTTCCAGTTCTCGATCCGCTCGGTCTCGTAGGGACGGCCCAAGCCGTAGCCGAGCACCGGGTCCTGCTTGATGACGTCCCACGCGTCGCGCAGGTCGTTCAGGTGGTCTTCGTTCGTCACCGTGTACCGGTTCTCCTCGCCGGCGAAGGGGTTCGCCGACTCGGCGCGCAGACGGAACTCGCCGGGCAGGTACGGGAGCAGGGCGACGCCCAGTGCGGCGAGCGCCAGCAGAGCCGACAGCCGCCGCTTGTTGAACACCAAGAGGATGGCGACGAGGCCGACGAAGGCCTCCCCCCAGTACGTGCGCCGGAACGCGAGGACGACGAGCACGAGAGCCAGCAGGGCCGCCGCGCTGCACAGCACGCGCGTCGTGACGGGCCCGCGCTTCCAGCCCACCGCGAGGCAGCCCGCGGCGATGAGCACGAAGACCGTGTTGCTGAGCGTGGGGCCGTCGAAGACCGGGATACGGACCCCCTGCAGCGTCACCCCGCTGGTCCCTGCGAAGAAGGTCGCCAGCTGGTACGCGGCGCGGCCGACGAGGACGGCCATCAACGCGAACGCAGCCACGCGCACCGCGCCCGGCTTGGTGCGGACGAGCTGATAGAGGACGAGCATGAACGCCGCACCGAGCGCCAGCCCCTGCCAGTCGAAGAAGAGCTCGGTCCCGCCGGCCAGCGAGCCGTGCACCATCGCGAGGACGATCGCGAGGACCATCAGGACCGACCAGCGGCCCATGTCCTTCGGTGCATGGAGCTTGAAGAACCTGTCGGAGCCGATGCGCAGCGCGGCGACGAGACCGAACGCGCCGAAGACGATCACGTCTATCCACCGGAAGTCGCCGAATGCCGTGAGGTAGAACCAGCTCGGCGACGGCGAGTCGATCCCCGCGGCCTCCCTGGGGACGATCACGGCGAACAGGAGCAGGAAGAGGAACCAGCCGAACGGAGACCGCCGCGCCGGGACGGCGAGGCGGGCCGGAAGGTGGAGGGGGCGGCGTCGCTGCGCCTCTACGACGGCCATCTAGGACCCGGGCCGGTCACTGTTCCGCGCGAAAACCGAGTCGCGTGCGTTGCTTCTTCGAACCGTCGCTCTCTTCGGCCGGCGGACGGCTCTCGTAGGTGGCGTAGTAGCTCTTCCCGCCGTACGGGGTCGCCCCGGGGTCGAACCCGTTCAGCACCGACCCGATGAGGCCGGCCCCCACGCGATGCAGCTCCTCGGCGGCGAGGGCCGCGGCCGACCGGTGGGTCTGCTCCGCGTCGACGACCAGCAGCGTCGCGTCGACGTGGGTGGACAGGATCGCCGCGTCCGCGACCGCCAGGACCGGCGGGGAGTCCACGAGGACGAGGTCGGAGTTCGCCTCGACCACCTCGATCAGGTGCGTCAGGCGGTTCGAAGAAAGCAGCTCCGCGGGGTTCGGCGGGATCGAGCCGGTCGGGATGACCCGCAGGTTGTCGATCCCGGGATCCCAGATCATCTCCCACGGCTCTCTCTCGTCGGCGAGCAGCCAGTTCGTCAGGCCCTCGCGTTCGCCCAGCGCGAAGTACTCCTCCAGCGTGGGGCGCCTCAGGTCGGCGGAGATGAGGATGACCCTGCGTCCGGACTGGGCGAAGGCGACGGCGAGGTTGATGCAAGTGACGGTCTTGCCCTCGCCCTCGTTCGGGCTCGTGACGAGCAGGCTCTTGAGCTGGCTCTGGCCGGAGAGGAAGTGGAGGCTCGTCCGCAGGCTGCGGTACGCCTCGCTCGCGGAGCCCCGGGGCTGCGAGACCAGCACGATCTCCTTCGCGTTCTTGCCGGAGCGCGGGAACCGGGGCACGGTCGCCAGCACGGGGAGCCCGAGGGAGGCCTCGAGGTCCCCCCGTCCCCGGAGGCGGTCGTCGAGCCTCTCCCTCAGAAAGGCGATGCCGATCCCGAGGGCGAGCCCGAGCACGAGCGCCCGGGTGCCGTTGGCCGGATGGTTGGGCGAGGACGGAGACCCGGGAAGGCTCGCGGCCTCGAGCAGCTGGCCGCCGTCGAGGTCGATCGGCCGCCGGGCCCGGTAGTCGTCTGCCCTCTGCTGGAGGACCCCGAGCCGGGCGATCAGCGAGCTCCGCTCGGTCTCGAGGGTGCTGGCGAGAGCGCTGTCGGCGCGGGGGTTCGTCTCCTCGAGCTCGCGGGTCACCTCGGCCAGGCGTTCCTCGACGGAGTCGATCTGCGCGGTGATGGCTCGCTCGCCGCTCTCGAGGGCCTCGGCGGTCCGGTCCTTCTTGTATTCGATGTACTCGGTGGCGAAGGCGTTCGCGACATCGCGCGCGAGCTCGGGGTCGGGCGACGTGAACGTCAGCTCGAGCACCTCCGCGACCTCCGTCACCGCCGCCACCTCGAGCCCGTCGATCAGGTCCTTCGGGGTGACCGACAGCCCCAGCTCGTCGACGACGCGCTCCCCCACGACCTCGGACGTGACGAGCTGCGCCTCGGTGTCGAGGTTCGGGGGCCGGATCTCTCCGGACGCGTCTTCGGGAAGCGCCTTGACGAGCAGCCGCGACGTGCCCCGGTACTGCGGGGTCTGGCGGAACGACAGCAGCAGGGCCCCCGCCACCACGAGCGCGGTGACGAGCAGCACGGTCCACTTCCGCGTGCGGAGGACCGCGAGGTACTCGCGGAGCTCGAAGGTCTCGCCGGCCGGCGGCTGATCCATCAGGCGATCCTAGTGCCAGGTATCGCCGGAAAGCTGCGGGCCGTTGCGTGTCAGTAAGCGCCCTTGCGCTTGATCAAGACCTCGATCGTCTTGAGCAGGACGTAAACGTCCAGCGAGAGCGACCAGTTCTCGATGTAGAAGAGGTCGAGACGCAGCGCCTCCTCCGGCGTCACGTCGCTGCGCCCCTGGATCTGCCACCAGCCCGTCACGCCGGACTTCACCTCGTGCCTCGGCGACAGCAGGTGCTCGTTGGCCAGGACCTGGTCCACGGGAAGGGGCCGGGGGCCGACGAGGCTCATCTCTCCCCGGATCACGTTGATGAGCTGGGGCAGCTCGTCGATGCTCGTCTTCCGGATCAGGTTGCCGATGCGAGTCACCCGGGGGTCGTCCTGCAGCTTGAAGAACGGGACCTTGGGGTCGATCCCCATCTCCTCGAGGATCCGGTCGCCGTCCGTCCTCATCGTGCGGAACTTGAGGACCGAGAAGACGTGCCCGTCCTTCGTCACGCGCTTCTGCTTGAACAGGACCGGGCCGGGCGAGCTGAGCTTGACGGCGACGGCGACGACCGCGAGGACGGGGGCCGCCACGAGGAGAGCCGCTGCGGACACGACGACGTCCAGGGCCCTCTTCGTGAACATCTGGCCACGGGTGAGGCGGACGGGCCTGAGCGAGAGGCTCATCACGTCGCCGACGGGCTGGACGTTCAGCCGCGAGGTCAGCATCTGCGGCACGTTCGCCGAGACCTTGAGCTCGACGCCCTTGCGGCGGCTCGCCTGCGCGACGCGCAGCATGTCCTCGGCGCTCACCGCGGACGAGGCGACGAACAGGCACTCGGCCTGGTGGTCTTCGATGACGCACTCGATGTCGTCGATGTGCCCGAGGACGCGGATCCCGTTCGCCTCAACGGGCGAGGTCTCGACCGAGACGTACCCGAGCGGCCTGAAGCCGAGGTGACGGTCCTTGAGAGCGTGGGCGAGCGACCCGGCCTCGTTGTTGGCGCCGACGATCAGTGTCCGGAACGCGAGCCGTCCGTCCGCCCGGGCCTTGGCGATGTGCCGGTCGAAGAGCCGCCGGACGACGAGCTCCGCGACGAGCGCGACGCCCCAGGTCAGGCCCAGCCAGGCACGGGAGAACGTGGAGTGCGACCAGAAGCTCACCATGGCGACGGCGATGACGCCCACGCCGCTGGCGCTGATGACGTTCTTGAACTGCTCCCAGCTCGACGTGTGCTGGGGGGAGTGGAGGTGGAAGGCGTGGAAGACGCCGATCCAGACGAAGGGGGCCGTCGCGACCAGCGCGACCCATTCGCCGGGAAGCGGGGAGAACCCGAACCGCACGAGGTACGAGACCATCAGCGCGAAGACGAGGCACGCCGCGTCGGCGAGGGCGAGCTTGGCGGCGATGCGGCGGTAGAGCCGGCCCACGGCGTCGGGGGACCGCTCCCCCGCGGGCCCGCCGAGCGGGAGCTCGAGCCGATCGAGGTGGGCCGTCTGGACGAGGCCCTGGGTGAGGGACGTCGACTCGCTAAGGGGGGCTCGGCCGAGCAGCTGTTCCACGACTCCAGCTTCGAAAGCGGTGACTGCGGACACGCATGGCTCCTAGCGATCGAGACGGGATCAGGCCCGCGATGGCCTACGTCTGTCCAAGGACCTATCCGGGGGGGCTGGCGGGTTGCTTGGATAGGTGTCTGGGAGGAGGGGTACGACGCGAGAGCGGGGTGCCCCTGCGGGGTGTCCGAAAATTTGGCAGTTAAATCTGCCCAAAAATTCGACCTTCAAACGTACGGATTGTCCAATAACCCAATTGTCGGGCTAGACCAAATTCAGTCGAATGAACATAATTCGTACGCTTTCTGCGCTTGATCAAGAGGAAGAAGAACAGCCCGACGACGGCCACGAGGAACAGCGCCGTCGCTCCGAATGCAGCTCCCTCGAGCGGGACGACCCATCCGAGGAGCTCGGTGCCCTCGGCGGAGTCGGAGCGACCGGCGGCGCGGGTCTCGGAGGAACCCTCGGGGCGCGTGAGCGTCTCGCCGAGGACCACGGTCTCGGGCTCCGACCCTGACCCGCCGGTGGCGGCCGAGCCGGCCGTGCTGCCGCCCTTGGTCTTCGCCTTGGCGTCATTCGAGGTCGTCGAGCCCGTGCCGGCCGAGCCGGTGGTCGTTCCCTCGGTCGTCGACGTCTGTCCCTGAGCGACCGTGGTCCCGCCTAGGACCTCGGTGCCGGGCAC
>DASQDO010000479.1:0-1710 GCA_035634135.1 Actinomycetota bacterium | reverse complement strand
GAACGGAGCGCGGCGGGCCCGGCCGAGGGCCCAGCCGACGACGCCGAGGGTGGGGGGCGGCGAGAGCGCGAGGACGCCGTCGAACGACCCGGCCCGAGCTCCGGCGACAGCGCTCAGCGCGGTGAAGCCGGCGAAGCCCGCGAAGCGCGCCCCCAGGTCGCGTTTGTCCTCCGCGGGGAACGGATAGACCCTCGTGATCCGTCCCCACGGCGTGTCCTCGTGGCGCACGAGCCGGCCCTCGAAGCCCTCCACCACCCGGTGGTCCCGGTACCAGGGCAACGCCGTGACGACGTGGAGCCGGTGGCCGCGGGCGGCGAGCTGCTCGACGATGCGGGTGACGACCGCTCCGGTGGGGGCCGAGTCGGGGGCGAAGTGCGGCGCCAGGACGACGAGCTTCACAGCGTCGTCCCCAGCGCGTGCCGGTACGCGTCTTCGAGGATCGACGCCGAGCGGGCCCAGGCGAACTCACGCGCCCGCTCGGGGCCGAGCTTCGCCAGCCGAGACCGGAGCTCTTCGTCCTCGATCAGCCGCGCCATCGTCTCGGCCCACTCCTCGGCGTTGTCCGGCGAGACCAGGAGGCCGTTGTCGCTCACGACCTCGGGGAGCGCGGTCGCGTTCGCCGCGATGACCGGGCAGGCGCGGCTCATCGCCTCGAGCACCGGCGCCCCGAAGCCCTCGAACTTCGACGGGAACACGGTCGCGACGGCCTCCTGGTAGAGCGCGTCGAGGTCTTCGGACGGGACGAAGCCGAGGCGCCGGATGCTGCGCTCGATGCCGAGCGTCCGGACCTCTTCGTCGATGCGCGCTTCCATCTGCTTCGCGGTGAGCGACTCGAGATAGGCGCGCGCGCCGGTCAGCACGAGCAGCGCGGTCGGGTGCACCGACAGGAGCTTCTTGAACGCCTCGAGCAGCAGCAGGTGGTTCTTGTGCGGGTACGAAGCGGCCGGGTACAGGAAGATCGGGCCGGGCAGGTCGTAGCGCTCGCGCAGGTCGGGGACCGGCCCCCGCGGCTCGCGCGGCGAGATCCCGTGCGGCACGACGATCACGACGCTGGGGTCGATGTTCAGGCGCTCGATGACCGTCCGCCGCGTGAACTCGCTCGGCACGAGGATCACGCGCGCGGCTTCGGCCGAGCGCGGGACCATCTGGCGCAGCCACGTGAGCTTCGTCCGCGTGAAGTACTCCGGATAGAACAGGTACTGGAGGTCGTGGATCGTGAGCACCGGCCGCGCGCTGTGCACCAGCGGCATCGTCCCGCCCGCGTGGTGGAGCAGGTCGATCTTCTTGAACTTCGCCTGCGCCGCGAGCCACGAGTTCTCGCCTGCGACGCGGAACGACTTCCACTGTCCCGTCACCGGCGCGAACGCGAGGTCGAAGTCGGCCGCGAACTCGGGGTGCGCGGTCGCGAACTGCGGGAGCGTGAACAGCGTGTAGTGGAGGTCGTCGGACGGCTGCTCCAGCAGCCCGCTGAGGAGCCGCGTCGTGTACGTCTCGGACCCGCCGACGACGCCCGGCACCATCCACAACAGGTTCAACCCGACCTTTCGCACCTACGAGACCTCCCGGTACGCGTCGACGAGCAACCGGCCCGTCCGCTCCCACGTGTAGCGCCGAGCTCGCTCGTGGCCGGCCGCCGCGAGCTCGTTTCTCAGCGCCTCGTCCGTCAGCGCCCGTTCGATCCCCGCGGCGATCGACGCGGGGTCGCGCGGG
>DASQDO010000478.1:0-17737 GCA_035634135.1 Actinomycetota bacterium | reverse complement strand
GACGGGAGTCGCCGGCGGGTTGTTGCAGTAATGCGCGTTCGGCGTGTACTGGACCCGGGTGTCGCCCAGGTGCTTGGTGACGGTCCCGTTCGCGGGCTGGGTCACCGAAGCGATCAGCTCGACGGCGCCGTCCACGTCGGTGTCGTTGGTCCGGACCAGCAGCGCCGTCGCCCCCGAGTCCTCGTCGACCGAGAACGCGTCGTTCTCCGCCACGGAGATGTCGTCGACGGCGGTGACGTCCACCGTGACGACTCCTGCTGCGGAGTCCGTGCTGCCATCGTTCGCCTTGAATGCGAACGTCTCGAGCGAGAGCCCGTTCTGGTTCAGAGGCGGGACGTAGGTGACCTTGTCGGCGGGCAGCGTGTACGGCAGCGCGCCGGCGGTGATCTCGGTGCCGGCCGAGCTCGTGCCCTCGTGCAGCTTTCCGGCCGCCGGAAGACTCGTGATCTTGAAGCTCAGCGGGTCGGCGTCGGCGTCCGTGCCGGCGAGCGTGACCGTCTTCTCGGTGTCCTCGTTCGTCGAGACCGTCTGGTCGGTAGCGACCGGCGGCGTGTTGAACTGGATCGTGACGTTCGCCGCGTCGACCTGGGCGGCGCCGGAACCCGTGTTCCCGCCGTCGTTCGTCGCGATCGCAAGGGTGTCGGACAGGCCGAGGAAGCCGGCGTCGCTCGTGTAGGTGAGGCCGGTGGCCGCGCCGAGCGTGTTGTTGATCTCCGACTGCTTGCCGGTCAGAACGAGGGCGTCCGTGCCGTTCCCCGTGATGTCGACGGCAGCCAGGCCGTTGGCGACGGAGTCGTCGAGGTCGAGCGTCCCGTCGAGAACGGCCAGCGTCATCGAGATGTCGGCGTTGCCCGAGTCCGGGTCGCTCACGGAGATGCCCGAGAGGGCCTTCGCAACGCCGTACTGGGCCGAGATGGTCGTGGGAGCCGTGATCGCCGGCTTCTCGTTCACGTTCGTCAGGTTGACCGTGACCGCGTTCGAGCCCGTCCGGTTCGGCGTGCCGTTGTCGGTTGCCTCGACCGTCAGGTTGAACGCCGGCGTCGTCTCGAAGTCGAGGTCGCCGGTGTCCGCGACGGTGATGGCGCCGGTGCCGGAGTCGATAGCGAAGGCGCCGCTGGCGTTCCCGCCCGTGATCGCCCACGTGAGCGTCTGGGCGGGGTTGTCCTGGTCGGTCGCCGTCGCCGTTCCCACGGAGGTCCCGTTGGCACTGTTCTCCGCGACCGCGAGCGTCGCCGCGTTCACGACCGGGTTGTCGTTCAGGTCGTTGAGGTTGACCGTGACCGTGTCGGTGTCGCTCAGCGCAGGCGATCCGTTGTCCGTTGCCTGGACCGTCAGCGAGAACGGGTGGTTCGTCTCGCGGTCGACGTCCGTGACGTCGGCGACGGTGATCGCCCCGGTGTTCGGGTTGATCTGGAACGCGCCCCCGGTGTTGCCCCCGGTGATCGCCCACGTCAGGGTCTGCCCTGCGTCGACGTCGGTCGCCGTGGCCGTTCCGACGGCCGTCCCGTTGGCGCTGTTCTCGTCGATGGCGAACGTGGCCGCGTTGACGTCCGGAGCCTCGTTGACGTCGACGACGCTGATCTGGAAGGCCTCCTCGTACTGGAGGGTTCCGCCGTCGGTGGCGCGCAGCCTGACCGAGAACGGCCCCTGCGTCTCCTTGTCGAAGACCTCGGAGGTCCGGAGTGAGTTGGACGGACCCACGTTGAAGCGTGCGTTGTCCGTGTCGCCTGCGCCGGAAGCCAGGCTGAAGACGAGAGTGCCGGAGTCGCCGGCGTCGGGGTCGCTGCCGGAGATCGTGCCGACGACCGTGTTCAGGGACGCGTTCTCGGCGACGTCCGTGTCGTTCAGCGAGATGTCCGTCGGGGCCTCGTTGACGTTCGTGAGGTTGACGGTGATCGTCTCGGTGTCGGTGAGGATCGGGGCCCCGTTGTCGGTCCCCTCGACGGTCAGCGAGAACGGGTGGTTCGACTCGAAGTCGACGTCGTTCGCGTCGGCGACGGTGATCTCACCGGTGTTCGAGTTGATGGCGAAGGCGTTACCGGTGTTGCCCCCCGTGATGGCGTAAGTCACGGTCTGGCCCGCATCCGGGTCGCTCGAGGTGACGGTGCCGACGGACGTCCCGTTCGCGGAGTTCTCCGGCAGAGAGAGCGTCGCCGCGTTCACGACCGGTTTCTCGTTCAGGTTGTTGAGGTTGACCGTGATCGTCTCGGAGTCGTCCCTCGCGGGCGTGCCGTCGTCGGCGACCTGGACCGTGAGGGCGAACGTGGGGTTCGTCTCGAAGTCGAGGTCGGTGGCGTCGGCGACCGTGATGGCCCCCGTGTTCGAGTTGATCTGGAAGGCGCCGAGCGTGTTCCCGCCGGTGATCGAGTAGGTCAGGTTCTGAGCGGGCGAGTCCTCGTCCGTAGCAGAGGGGGTCCCGACCGCCGTCACGTTGGCGCTGTTCTCGTCGAGCGCGTACGTCGCCGCCCCGAGGACCGGAGCGTCGTTGACGTTCGTGACGGAGATCGAGAAGACCTCCTCGTAGTCGAGGTTCCCCGCGTCCCGAGCGCGGACCCGGATGGAGAACGGGCCCTGGGTCTCGAAGTCGAACGACTGAGCCGTCTGCAGGACACCGTTAGTGATCTGGAACTTGCCGTTGTCACCGTCGCCGGCGCCGGCGACGAGGCTGAACGTGTGCGTGTCGTTCGCGTCGGGGTCGATCGGCGCGAGGTTCCCCACGTTCGTCCCCGAGGCCAGGTTCTCCGCGACCGAGGCGTTGTCGAGCGTGATGTCGGTCGGAGCCTCGTTGACGTTCGTCAGGTTGATCGTGACCGTGTCCGTGTCGAACTTGGCGGGCGACCCATCGTCTGCCGCCTTCACGGTCAGCACCCACTGCTGGACGTCCTCGAAGTCGAGTTCGCCCGTGTCGGCGACGGTGATCGCCCCGGTAGCCGAGTCGATGGCGAAGGCGCTGCCGGAGTTGCCGCCGGTGATCGACCACGTGTGGGTCTGACCCGCGTCCTGATCGGAAACGGAAGGACTGCCGACGGCCGCCCCGTTGGCGCTGTTCTCGGGGAGCGAGAAAGTCCCGCCCGTAACGGCCGGCTGGTCGTTCGCGTTGACCAGCGTCACGGCGAACTGCTTCTCGAACGGTGCGTTCCCGGCGTCCGTGGCCCTCACCCGGATCGAGAACGGTCCCTGGGTCTCGAAGTCGAAGGACTGGGCGGTCTTCAGCACCCCGCCGGCGATCGTGAACTTGGCGTTGTCGGCGTCGCCGGCCCCCGCTGCCAGCGAGAACGTGTGCGTGTCACCGGCGTCGCCGTCGGCCGCGGTGAGGTTCCCGACCGCCGTCCCGACGGCCTGCTCCTCTTCGACGGAGTTGTTCGACAGCGAGATGTCGGTCGGAGGGTCGTTCATCGGCAGGACGTCGATCTCGACCGGGGCCGGTCCGGAGTCGAGAGAGCCGTCGTTCGCCTTGAAGTCGAACGAGTCGTTCCCGAAGAAGTTCAGGTCCGGGACGTACGTGACCTGGTTGCCCGAGAGCGTGAACGGGAGGTCGCCGGCGCCGATGAGCTGGCCGCCGAGCCCCGAGCCGTTGCGAAGGTCGCCGTTCGTCGGGACCGCGGTGATCTTGAAGACCGAGGGCGTGGTGCCGTCGGGGTCGGTGCCGAACAGCGACACGACGTTGAAGGCGTCTTCGTTCGTGGAGACGTTCTGCGCGATCCCGTCGGGTGCGTCGGGCATCGCCGTGACGTTGACGGTCACGGTCGCGGTGTCGCTGAGGTTCGTCCCGTCGGAAGCCTTGTAGGTGAACGTGTCCGGCCCGTTGAAGTCCGGGTCGGGCGTGTACTGGAATGACCCGTTCGGGTTCAGCGTGACGTCACCGTTGACGGCGTTCGTCACGAGCATCGCCGTGATCGAGTTGTTCTCGGGGTCGCTGTCGTTGGCGAGCACGCCGGGGGCCGGGACGCTCAGCGACTGGTCCTCGTCCGTGGCGTAACTGTCGTTCGCCGCGTTGGGCTTCAGGTTCTTAGGCTGGTTCGTCGGCGTCGGCGTGGGCGAAGGGGTCGTGGTCGGGGTCGCCGTGGGGGACGCGGTCGGCGTCGGGGTTGCAGTCGGAGTAGGCGTCGGCGTGGGCGGTTCCTCGCAGTTCGTCTCCGACTCGGCCTCGCAGTCGTCCGTGTCGGCGCCGCCGTTGGCGGTGTCCGTTCCCGGACCGCCTCTGATCGTGTCGTCGCCGGGGCCGCCGCGGAGCTCGTCGGAGCCCCCGCCGCCGTAGATCGTGTCGTTGCCGTTGCCGCCCTTGACGAAGTCGTCTCCGCCGCGCGCGCAGATGAGGTCGTTTCCGCCCTTGCCCTTGATGACGTCGTCGCCGCCGCCGCCGAAGATGACGTCGTCGAACTTCGTCCCCTTCAGCTTGTCGTCCTCGGGCGTGCCGACGATCGCGTCGTCGTCGTGACAGCCTGCCGGGATCTGACGAGCCCCGGGCGCGATCGCAGACGTCGAAAAGGCCGAGATCCCGAAGGACCCGGCCGCAAGGGCAAGACCTATTGCCGCTGTGGCGACGGCTGGATTCATGCGAAACGCCCGCCTTTCATAAAAGGTTAATTCGAAGCCAAACAGGCTGTTTCGCATTGGACAATGGCCCCTTTTCGCTATTCCGC
This sequence comes from Actinomycetota bacterium, assembly GCA_035634135.1. Taxonomy (GTDB): domain Bacteria; phylum Actinomycetota; class CADDZG01; order CADDZG01; family WHSQ01; genus JALZEG01. The sequence continues at coordinate 13,094 of DASQDO010000478.1, read as the reverse complement.
CGGTGTGCCGCTCAGGGGGTCATCGGCCCGGCGCGAGGCCGGCTGAAGGGGCGCTGCGTGGAACTACTGCGCTTCTTTAGTTACATCCGGCCGCGACAGATAGTCCTTTGGGTACCCCGTTCACTAGTCCGCGAAGAGGTGCGCGTCTCAGCCGAGGTCGGCCACGCCGGGGCGGCCGTGGCACTGCTTGTACTTCTTGCCGCTCCCGCAGGGGCAGGGGGCGTTGCGGGGGATCTTGTCCGAGACCGCCTGTTCGATAGCGACCGCCTGGGCGTCGGCCGCCTCCGCCGCGCGACCGTTGCCGGCCTCGGCCGGCGGGGGCGGTGCGGCCGCCATCGACGCCATCGGGATCTGCCGCCGCTCCTCGCGGACGCGCGTGGGCTCGTTCCTTCTCTGTTCGTCCTCGCGCACGACCTCGACGTGGAAGACGTAGCGGGCGAAGTCCTCCTTGATGCTCTCCTGCATCGTCAAGAACATGTCGAACCCCTCGCGCTGGTACTCGACGAGCGGGTCCTTCTGCGCCATCGCGCGCAGCCCGATGCCTTCTTGCAGATAGTCCATCTCGTACAAGTGCTCGCGCCACCGGTTGTCGATCACCGACAGGAGGACGAGGCGCTCGATCTTGCGCATCTGCTCCTCGCCGAGCTCCTCCTCGCGCTGCTGGTACACCTTCGCCGCGTCCTCGAGGAAGGCGCTCTGGACCTCCTCGTACGTGACGGTGGTCTCGTCGAAGCCCTCGATCGTCAAAGACGTGGGGAAGATCTCGCGCGCGCGGTGGAACAGCGCCTCCCAGTCCCATTCCTCGGGCGGGAGCTCGGGGTTGGCGTTCTCCGCGACTGCGGCCTCGACGACGTCGGTCACGAGGTCGAAGGCCTGGTCGCCGATGTCCGCGCCTTCGAGGATCTTGCGACGCTCGGCGTAGATGACCTGGCGCTGCTTGTCCATGACCTCGTCGTACTTGAGGACGTTCTTGCGGATCTCGAAGTTCATGCCCTCGACCTGCGTCTGCGCGCGCTCGATGGCCTTGCTGACGATCTTGGCCTCGATGGGGACGTCGTCGGGGATCTTGAGCCGCTCCATCATCCCGGCGATGCGGTCCGACGCGAACACCCGCATGAGGTCGTCCTCGAGCGAGAGGTAGAAGCGGCTCTCGCCGGGGTCTCCCTGGCGTCCTGCACGGCCGCGCAGCTGGTTGTCGATGCGGCGCGAGTCGTGACGCTCGGTGCCGAGGACGTACAGCCCGCCCACGGCGACGACCTTCTCGTGCTCGGCCGCGCACTGCGTCTTGTAGCGCTCGAAGAGCGGGTTGAACTGGGACTCGTACTCGGCCATCTCCTCCGGCGGGTACTCCGCGAGGAGGTACGCGTCGTTGTCCCATCCCGCGGCCTGCATCTCGGCGCGCGCCATGCCCTCGGCGTTCCCGGCGAGCAGCATGTCGACCCCGCGCCCGGCAATGTTCGTCTCGACCGTCACCGCGTGGAGGCGGCCGGCCAGCGCGACGATGCTGGCCTCCTTCTCGTGGTGCTTCGCGTTGAGGACGCTGTGCGGGACGCCGCGCTTCTGCAGGATGCGCGACAGGAGCTCGGACTTCTCGATCGACACGGTTCCGATGAGGACGGGCTGCCCCGCCTCGTAGCGCTTCGCGACGTCGTCGGCGACCGAGTTCCACTTCGCCTCGGCGGTCTTGTAGATGAGGTCTTGCTCGTCCTTGCGGACCATCGGACGGTTCGTCGGGATCGGCGCGACCTCGAGCTTGTAGATGTGTCCGAACTCGGCGGCCTCGGTCTGGGCCGTGCCGGTCATGCCGGCGATCTTGTCGTACATGCGGAAGTAGTTCTGGAGCGTGATCGTCGCGAGCGTCTGGTTCTCCTCTTTGATGCGCACGCCCTCTTTCGCCTCGATGGCCTGGTGGAGGCCCTCGGAGTAGCGGCGGCCCGGGAGGATGCGGCCCGTGAACTCGTCGACGATCAGGACCTCGCCGTCCTTGACGACGTACTGGACGTCGAGCTTGTAGAGCTCCTTCGCCTTCAGAGACGCCTGCAGGTGGTGGACGAGGTCGACGTTGACGTGGTCGTAGAGGTTGTCGACGCCGAGGATCTCCTCGACCTTCGCCACGCCTTCCTCGGTGACGGCGACCGTGTGCTTCTTCTCGTCGACCTCGTAGTGCGTGTCGCGCTCGAGCCGCGGCGAGATGCGCGCGAACTGCTGGTACCACTTGTTGTTCTCCTGGACGGCACCCGAGAGGATCAGCGGCGTCCGGGCCTCGTCGACGAGGATCGAGTCGACCTCGTCGACCGTCGCGAAGTGGTGGCCGCGCTGCACCATGCGCTCGTACTCGGTGACCATGTTGTCGCGCAGGTAGTCGAAGCCGAACTCGTTGTTCGTCCCGTACGTGATGTCGGCCGCGTACGCGGGGAGGCGCTCCTGGGGCGACATCTGGGACTGGATGAGGCCGGTCTGCATACCGAGGAACCGGTAGACCTGGCCCATCCATTCGGAGTCGCGCTTGGCGAGGTAGTCGTTGACGGTGACGACGTGGACGCCCTTGCCTTCGAGCGCGTTCAGGTAGACGGCGAGCGTAGCGGTCAGCGTCTTGCCCTCGCCGGTCTTCATCTCGGCGATCCAGCCCTGGTGCAACGCGCCGCCGCCCATGAGCTGGACGTCGAAGTGGCGCTGGCCGATCACGCGCATGGCGCCCTCGCGCACGGTGGCGAAGGCCTCGGGGAGGAGGTCGTCGAGCGACTCGCCGCGCTCGACGCGCTGCTTGAACTCGCCCGTACGGGCGCGGAGGGCGTCGTCGTCGAGGCGCTTGACCTCGTCCTCGAGGGAGTTGACGCGGGGAACGATGGCCTGGAGGGCCTTGAGCTTCTTGCCCTCCCCTGCGGCAAGGACCTTCTTGATGATGCTCATAGGCCGCCCATTATCCCCCTGACCGAATCGAAGTCATCCGGCCGCCGAAACAACCTCGCGTCGATGGATTCCCGAGCGGCCCTGGAGGCTTCCCAAAAAGGCAGACAACGCTGCCCCTTTGAGCGTTGTGGCACCCCTCGTCATTCGTTACATCTATGACTATGCCCGATGAGACGATCGCCAAGGTCGAGGAGCTGGAGCGCTCTACCCCCGTCGGCGTGCCCCGAGGGAGCCCGCTCCCACAGGCACCACGTATCACGAATTCCGCATGGGGCGCTGCAGCGGCGGTCGGCATCACCGCGGCAGGCCTGGCAGCAGCCGCTCGGAGCCCCTCGGTATTCGGAAGAGTCCTCGCTCATATCGGATTCGGACCCGCTGCGAGACGGCCTTTGACTTCGGCTACACCTGGCATCCACGCCCGGCAATGGTCCTCTTGGGGCGGAATTTTTCGGAGTTTCTTCACGTCGAGCCACGCTCGGCAACCAAGCGCGAACCTTGGCGGCGGGCGTCCCCCGGGCGCGGCCCACGGTCGGGGTCCAGCGAGCGGCAGCAAATCCTCGAAAGACCGAGCGTCCAACATCCCTAGGCTGGACCCGGCCGCGAAGGCGGCCCGGAGTCAATTCCTCATCCAGGTGATGAACGCTCTCCTGCGACTACACGAGACCGTCGATGGCACGAGGTCTTGGGATCGCCTGCCCGGTTACATGAAGGCCGGAACCCATAGGGAAGAAGTGATCAAGAAACAGACCTACGCCGGGAAACGCATAAGACAGGGCTGCCGATGGATCTCCACGACTGCATACCTTGCCCTGCGAGCCTCGGGTCTGACCGAGGATCGGATAGTCGAGGTGCAAGCCACGATCTACCCACCAGATGACCCTGAGCACGCGACTTTGTACATCTCAGCGAACACCAAGACCGCCATAGCGGCTCTTGAAAAGCTGTTTGCGAGTGGAACCGCCGGCGCCGCATTGGACGCAATGATCGCCTTAGCTCAGACGATGTCGGGCACCGAACAGAACTCCCTAGGCGACCGTGTCACGCGCCACCCGAGCAAGCTGCAAGGACTCTCCGCCAGAAACGACCCTGCGGACCCCGATGCTCACGCGTGGCGCGTTCTTCAGGCCGCACTCAAACGTCGAGCCGTGGTCGCACGCCGCGCGTCCGACGACGATGGACCCTCTGGTGCAGATCCGCACGCGGAGCTGAATCTCCGCGATGAGATAAATGTGCGCCAAGAGCGAACCGACATCGAGCTGGACCCCGCGCACGTTGGCGGGCTGCGACGGCCCTGTGTGCAATGCCATGAGAAGCTCTACAGACATGCAGGCGCCTCCCCCACCCGACCGGGAAGGCTGTGGCTTACCCAGGCCGCATCCGTAGGCATAAAGGCTCTCGGCAGCACGCCAGATGAGATTGCGCTGCACATCTTCAAAAACGTTCACACGACTTACTTGACTTACCGCGAGGGGGGAAAGCCCACCGACAGAGTCAATACCTCTTCCTCCAGTGAAGCCGAGCCCGTGCCGACGATTGCCCGTCCGTATTCTGGTCCGGCGGAACCGTGGAACATGCCGTTTCGCGATGAAACAGCGCCTCCTGCTCCAGTGCCCCCCCTCCAGGAACGGTTCGTGGAGGAGGACCCAGGTTATTGGGCCGACTCGGACCAGTAACCTGAGGCCTGGGAATTGACCCCACCTCGTCGTCTCAGACGCTTGTCCAGACCGCTCCGGCGTTCTCCGAAGTCGAAGGTGGATTCCGTAGCCGAGTGGGCCTAGCTCTTGTCGCTCGAGGCCCTGCCTCCCTTGCGGCCAGCCTTGGCCTTCTGGGCCCTGGTGCCGCCACTGCTGCTACCGCCGGAACTCGAGCTCCCGCTCGACTTGGAGCCGCCTGACGAGCTCTTGCCGCCCCGGCTCGACGAGCCGGAGGAGTTCGACCTACCCACCGGGGAGCTCCTTGATGTCGAGCAGCTTCTCTCTCACCGCGTAGACCACGGCCTCCATCCTCGAGTGCAGGTGCAGCTTCTCCAGGATGTTGCGCACGTGGTTCTTCACCGTGTTCTCCGAGATGAACAGCTCGGCCCCGATGTCGCGGTTGTTCATGCCCTTCGCGACGAGCTTGAGGACCTCTAGCTCGCGCTCGGTCAGGCGGGGGCCCGGGACCTGGGTGCGCTCGTCGCGGCGCTTGACCATCGCGGCGAACTCGTTCAGGAGCTTCGACGCCATCGACGGCGAGATCAGGGACTGGCCGGCCTGGACCTGGCGTACCGCGCTCGCCACCTCTTCGATCGAGATCTCCTTGAGCAGGTAGCCCGAGGCGCCGGCCTTGATCGCCTCGTAGAGGTCGGCCTCCTCGTCGGAGATGGTCAGCATGAGGATCTTCGTCGAGGGGAGCGTGTCCTTGATCGTCCTCGTGGCCTCGATCCCGGAGCGCTTCGGCATCCGGACGTCCATGAGCACCACGTCGGGGGTGGTCGCCTCGGCCCGCTCGATCGCCTCGTGCCCGTCGGAGGCCTCGCCGACGACGTCGATGTCGGCCTCGCCCTCGAGGACCATCTGGAGGCCACGGCGGAACAGCGCGTGGTCGTCGACGATCAGGACCCGGATCGCGTCCTCGCTGATCATCTTGCCCGGCGGCTTGCTCAACCCGTCCCCCTCCCACCCCGGAGCCCGGGGCTAGTCGTTGAAGGGATTGTAGTCCGGTGACCAGGCATTTTGCCCTAAGCAATAGTGCCTAGTAGTCACCATTGCTCATGCCCGGCAGCCCACCAGACCCTCCACCTCAGCGCCGGCCCGGCGCAAAGCGCCCGCACACGCACAAATCGTTGCTCCGGTAGTCATCACATCGTCAACGATGACCACCCGGCCATGGACGGTACGGGCCACGAAGGCACCCTTCGGGTTCTCCCTTCTCTGGGCACCCGAGAGGGTGGTCTGGTCCTTCTTCGCCCCCGCCGGGACCAGTAAAGACGTCACCGGCATCCCCAGCCGGGCGGCGACGAGCCGCGCGAGGACCTCGCCGTGGTCGTAGCCGCGACGGCGTGCCTCGACGGGATTCCCCGGCACCCAGGTCACGACGTTGCCCGCGATCCCGTCCCGCCACGCGCTGGCGCACATCGCGTCCGCGAGCGGTCCGGCCCGCGTCCGCAGCGCGCCGAGCTTGAGCCCGAGCACGAGCGATCGGGCCGCGCCCTCGTACAGGCACGCGGCCGACAGCCGCGCGAGTGGAGGAAGCGGGTCCAGCGGCGGGCACACGACGAGCTCACTCCGGCAGCGCGCACAGAGGACGTGGCCGAGGACGCCACACGTAGCGCATCGAGGAGGTCCCGCGAGGTCGAGCAAGAGCATGCCCCGACGCTACGCACGGGGTACGACAGGAAAGAGAGCTAGGCCCCCGGCTTCTCGGCCTCGTCGACCAACAGCACCGGGATGCCGTCGCGGATCGGATAGCGGTACCCGCATTCGCCGCGGCACACGAGGAGAGCGTCGCCCTCGCGGTACTCGACGTCGCCGCGGCAGTTCGGGCACACGAGGATCTCCAGCAGTCGGGCGTCGAGCGTCATACGCAAGATTGTGACGCAAAAGAACAGGGGGCCGGTCTCCCGGCCCCCATCTGTCCCCGGCGGTCCTCGAGAGGATCGCCGCTGTGCGTCGCTTCGCTAGGTGATTCGTCGTTCTCACAGCGTCGGTCTCACCGACACCAGTTGCACCATGCCCCCGCCGAGAAGCAGCAGGGCGAAACCGAACATCACGAAAGCCAGAGTGTCCTCCGGTCCCGTGTACGGAAGTTGCGCCGCAGGTACCGGTGCAGGGCCTCGATTGTCGACTCGCACCGGCGGTTCCTCACTCGTTATCTGACGTCTCTTGACCCGAGGCTCGCCCGGGGTGTCGGGCACGGGCTCGACGATCGGCGGCTTGACCTTCGGTCCCTCCGGGTTCTTGCCCGGGGGGTTCGTAGGCGGAGTCTCCGGCTTGCTCGGCGGTGTCTCGGGCTTTGCGGGCGGAGGGCTCGTGGGCGCCGGAGGTGCTCCCCGGTCCTTGGCCTTCCCGCCGCAGTGGCCGTTGTTGTCGTCGTCGAAATCGTCGTCGTTGCCGCAGCCGTTGTTGCCGTCCTGGTCGTGCAGGTCCATTCCGCCGCTACCACCAGGCTTGTCGGTGCATCCACCGCGAGGGTCGCTCGCGGGGCTTGCGCCGCACTCGTTGCGCATGGGACCGACGTTGTCGTCGGGAGCAGACTCAGACTTCCCCTGGTTGCCGGAACCGCCGTGCTCTGCCGAGCGGTCCTTGCCCGAGGGATGCCGGTTGTCGTCGACTCCAACCTCTTCCTCATGCGAGTCCTCGATGGTCGTGACGGGATCCAGGTCGGCGTCCCCGTCGTGGTCGCCCGTGCCCGCGGTGGGCACCGGGACCGTGCTGCTGCCGGACGACTGGCCCTTGCCAGTCTGGTGGCCGTCCTTGTGATGAGCCGAAGCGGCTACAGGCACGAGGATGACCGAGACGATCAGAGCGAGGAGGATGAGGGTTGCCGGCGCCGTCAGGCGCTTTCCTATGTCTCCCACCTCCTAAGTTGGTCGAACGATCTCCTTCATTTGGTTCGGCAACTCCTCTCCGCTCAGGGGAGACCTTCTCCAAAATTGGGAGAAAATACAAATCCGCCCCGCTTCCTGGGGATTTGTGGCGTTACGAGCGGATCAGGGAGAGGACCTCGTCGCGTTTAGCGGCCATCAGGGCCTCGTCGCGGGCCTCGAGGTTGAGCCTCAGCAGCGGCTCGGTGTTCGACGGCCGGCAGTTGAACCACCAGTCCCCGAACTCGACGGTCAGGCCGTCGCTCGTGTCCTGCCGGCCGTCCCGGTAGGCCTCGGCGAGCTTCGCCAGCGCGGCCCCCTGGTCGGCGACGGTCGAGTTGATCTCGCCCGACGGCGCGTAGCGCTGGTAGGGGCGCAGCATCTCGGAGAGCGGGAGGCCCGACTCGCTCATCGCCTCGAGCGTCACGAGGGCCGCGATCATCCCGGAGTCCGCCCGGAAGTTGTCGCGGAAGTAGTAGTGGCCGGAGTGCTCGCCGCCGAAGATCGCGCCGGTCTCGGCCATGACCTGCTTGATGAACGAGTGCCCGACGCGGGTGCGTACGGGACGGCCGCCGTTCTCCTCGATGACCTCGGGCACGGCCCACGAGCAGATGAGGTTGTAGATCACGGCTTCGCCCGGGTGCCGGCGGAGCAGCCGCTCCGCGACGAGCGCGGTCGTGGTCGAGCCGGACACGAGCTCGCCCCTCTCGTCGACGAGGAACATCCGGTCCGCGTCGCCGTCGAACGCGATCCCGGCTTGGCAGCCCTCGCCGGTCACGGCCTTCTGGAGGTCGACGAGGTTCTCGGGCTCGATCGGGTTCGCCGGGTGGTTCGGGAACGTCCCGTCGAGCTCGAAGTAGAGCGGCACGAGCTCGAACGGGAGCTCGCGGAACACGACCGGCACGGTCTTGCCGGCCATGCCGTTCGCCGCGTCTATGGCGACCTTCAAGGGCTGGAGCGCCGACGTGTCGACGAAGGTCCGGCAGTGCGCCGCGTACTCGGTGAGGACGTCGTGCTCGGTGACCCGGCCGGGCTCCGCCGCGGCGGCGGTGCCCTTCTCGGCCAGGGCCCTGATCTCCTGGAGGCCGGACTCCGCGCCTATGGGGGCCGCGGCCCGGCGGCACAGCTTGATCCCGTTGTAGTGGCCGGGGTTGTGCGACGCCGTGAACATCGCGCCGGGGAGGTCCATCCGTCCCGAGGCGAAGTAGAGCGCGTCGGTCGAGACCTCGCCGACGTCGACCACGTCGGTCCCGGCGGCCGTGACGCCCTCTGCGAAGGCCGCCGCGAGCGACGGGGACGACACCCGCATGTCGCGCCCGAGGACGATCCGTCTGCCCTTGGCCGCTCGCCGAGGCGACCGGTCGTTGCCCTCGACGAACGTCGCGAACGCGCCGCCGATCCGGCGAGCGAGCGCCTCGTCGAGCTGCTCCGGGTACGTCCCGCGGACGTCGTAGGCCTTGAAGATCGCCGAGAGGTCGGTCACGGCGCGCATCTTAAGAGCCGGAGAACGTTGACGACCGCCACCCGGGCTGGAACCATTTCTCTCAGATGAACACTTCCCTGCCGGCGCTCGACGCGGAATGGCGAGAGCGCGCCGCCTGCCTCTCGTTCCCGTCGATCCTGTTCTTCGGCGTCGACGACAACGAGACGCCCGTCGAGCGCCGCGGCCGCGAGGAGCGGGCCAAGGAGATCTGCGCGATCTGCCCGGTGCGGAAGGAGTGCCTCGACTACGCGCTGGCGACGAAGGAGCCGTACGGGATCTGGGGAGGGCTTACCGAGGTCGAGCGCAAGAGCCGCCTGCGCGGCCGCGCCAGCTGACCTGAGTTGCACGACCGCCGGCCCGGCCCGCTCGACCGCGTCCGGCGAACGGCTGCGCGCGTCCGGGCGCGGGGGGCGGGCGAGATCCTCGGCGTCGCCCGGGGCCGGGTGCAGGAGTGGGTCCGCTCCGAGGACGAGCTGATCATGCTCGTGCGGGAGCCCTCCGAGCCGACCCCGGACTTCCGCCACGACCCCGGCCTCGTCTTCCGGGGCGCCTCCCCCGCCGACGGCCCCCTCTACGCGCGGGAGATCGGGACCGACTCCGCCGCGACGTTCGGGCGGCGGCTGACGCCGACCACGAATTGCTTCTTCGCCTTCGGCGGCGACGAGCTCCTGCACGCGAGCTGGGTCACGACGGGGGCCGCGTGGACGCGCGAGATCGACGCCTACGTCGTCCCGCCCCCGGGCGACGCCTACGTGTACGAGTCGTTCACGCGGCCCGAGGCCAGGGGCCGGGGCGTATACCCGTTCGCGCTCCGAGGGATCTGCGAGTGGGCGGCCGAGGCGGACGTCCCGCGGGTCTGGGTCGCGGTCGAGTCCGGCAACGCACCGTCGCTGAAGGCGATCCGCAAAGCGGGGTTCGAGCCCGCGTACGAGATGCGCTACGGCCGCCGAGTGGGGCGGCGAAGCCTCGTCGTCGACAAACCGGAGGGCCTGGTGGTGCCGGCCGTCCTCAGGCGGGTCGAGGGCTAGCCCCTGTGGGGGGTAGCCAAATCAATTCGAGCACGCCATACTCGCGGGGCTACGCTCCGTAAGCGATAAAGGTTTGCGGGCGCTCGAGGGCCAGGACCGAGACGGCGTCCTGCGGTTGGGAGCAATTCCAGCCCCAGGGCCACGCTACCGGCACGACCCCCTCAACTGGCACCTGTTGCCGGGACGGACCAAGGCCGCGAGCGCCCGCATACTCCTCCGCAAACGCCCGACCGGTTCGGTTACTTGCGTTGGGGCTTGCTCCTGGCCGCGATGGTCAGTACTTCGTCCAGGGCTATCGTGTCGCCGTCTCGCTTCCACCAGCGGGCTTCGCAGCGCCGGCACGAGAAGAACTGCACCGTCTCGTCTTCCTTCAGGTGGATCTCGATCTCGGTCGTGTCCTCTACGCCGCACTCAGGGCATCTCATCGCTGGCTCTCCCTTGCCGGTGTCCTGCTGCTTCCATTTTGTTCCAACTCGCTCGAAAACGAAACCCCTACGCGTTGGATTCCTTCGTCGGTAGCTCCGGCCCGATGTAGCGGCTCCGGACCTTTCCGTCCTCTCGCCAGTACGCGTACCAGTAGGGGCCGTGGGGGCACTTCGTGCAGCCGGGCTTCCCGCACTTGACCGACTCGAGCCGATACGTCACCGGGCCGGTCTCGTCCGAGCCGAAGTCCTCGCTCGCCTCGTCGCCCCTCGACCGGAGCAGGCCCCTCACGAAGATCAGGACCCGGCGCAGGTCGGGGTCGTCGAGCTTGCGGAGCTCGCCCAGCAGACGTTTGTCGAAAGGCATGTCCCGAGATCATCCCCCGGCCGGCCGATCCGCGCCCTTACGCGGTGTAGCCGAAGAACAGCTGCTGGCGGCGCGGCTCCTCCGGCGGCGGGAGCTTCTCGACGGCCGCCGCCTCGTCGCGCTCCTTCACGATGCGGTCGAGGAACAGCGGAGGCTCGGCCCTGTTGTCCTCGAGCACCCATCCCCGCGGCGGCGTCAGCTTCTCCGCGCACTTCGTGCAGAGGACGTACGCGTGGGGCGAGATCTCGCCTTCCGGGGGGTCGTCCAGGACCGCGCGGCGCTCGGCGTAGTAGTAGCCGAGGAGCGCGGCCCCCGGGTTGGCGCAGCCGGGCTTCGAGCAGGGGTTCACGCCGCAGAAGACTACGGGAGCGGCCCCGGGATTCCGCGGATTGCAGGGCTAGCGCGAGGCGACGCGGACCGGGCGGAGGACCTTCGACAGGACGACCGCGCCGGTGCCGAGCGCGATCAGGACGTAGCCGAGGCCCACCCACGTCGCCGTCGAGGATCCCGTCGTCGGGAGCGGGTCGGTCGGGTCGACAGGATCGACCGGGACGGTCGGGTCCGTCGGCACCCCCGTCCCGCCGTCGGTCGGGACCGGCTCGGGCTGGACGAGCGGGAGGAAGGGGTCGCGGGCCTGGGGCTCCTGCGCGGCCGCGGCCCCCGCGGGAGCCAGGAGCACGAAGACCATCGCTGCGACGCCCAGGGACTTCCTCACGTATCCAGATTACGGCGCGGCGGCATTTACGCGCCAGAGCCGGGGCCTAAGATCGGCCGATGCCGCTCGCCGACCTCGGAGACGTCCAGCTCCACTACAAAGACCACGGTCGCCCCGAGGCGCCTCCGGCTCTCGGGATCATGGGCTTCGCCCTCGACCAGCGCTACTGGGCCGCGCAGATCCCGGCCGTCACCGCCACCCACCGGTTCGTGACGTTCGACAACCGGGGCGTAGGCCGCTCGACCGGCCACGCGACCGTGCCGCTCGAGACGATGGCCGACGACACCGTCAGGCTCCTCGACCACCTCGGCATCGAGAAGACCGTCGTGTTCGGGCTCTCGATGGGCGGGACGATCGCCCAGCACGTCGTGCTCGACCACCCCGATCGGGTCTCGGCTCTGATCCTCGGGGTGACGTGGGCCCGTCCCCTCGAGTTCATGCGCCGGCAGGACGACATCGGGCGAGTCCTCGTCGAGGCGCGGGGACCCGAGTGGCTCATGGAGATCGCGCTCCTCCGGATGTTCACCCCGAAGTTCTTCGAGATGGGAGCCGAGGCCCTCGACCGGATGATGCGGGCGATGAACGCTCCGGGCGCTCCCGAGGGCCCGACGGGCGAGACGCTCCTGGCCCAGATCGACGCGCTGACGAAGCACGACGTCCTCGGCCGGCTGGGCGAGGTGACCTGCCCGACCCTCGTCGTCGGCGGGAAGATGGACATCATGGTGCCGGGCTTCGCTTCGGAGGAGATAGCCGCGGCGATCCCGGGGGCCGAGCTGACGATGTTCGAGACCGGCCACGGCTGCATGATCGAGGAGATGGCCGACTTCAACGCGCGGATCTCCCGCTTCCTGGCTGGTCTTGTGTAACGGGTTCGTACCCAAGAAAGTTTTGTAATACGTCCCGGCCTCGATCTGTGCTCGAGGGTTCGCCGCGGGCGCGAAAAAGGGGCCCTGACCAGGCCCCGGACGCGAATGTACCCCGCAGTGACTTTCGGCCGAGACCTACTTATCTCTGCGAGGTACCTGAACATCTTACGACGGCCCGGGGTCACTACGCAAGGTAGTCGGCCGATATTTCTTCGCGACATTTGCCGCAGGCGCTATAGATAGCTCCGCAGGTCCCACAGCTCCGGATAGAAGCGCTTGTTCAGCGTCGATCGCAGGTACGGGGCCCCCGTGGAGCCGCCCGTCCCGCTCTTCGTCCCTATCTGCCGCTCGACCATCAGCACGTGCCGGCTCCGCCACGTGGCGAAGTGCTGGTCGTGCTCGAGCAGCGCCTCGGACAGGTAGTACTCGTCGGGGTACTTCTCCCGGTCGCGGGCGACCTTCAGCAGCGACGCGCGCCGCGCCTCGACGTCGTCGGGGGGCATCGGGAGCTTCCGTGCGTCGAGCATCGTGCAGAACGCGTCCCACAGGGTCGGCTCGGCGAGCCTCCGCTCGAGCCGGGCACGCTCCTCCGGGCTCTCCGAGACCCGGTCGAGGTAGCTGGCGTCCTTGAGGCCTGAGATGAACTCGATCTCGCGGAACTGCACGGACTGGAAGCCGCTGGCGGGGGCGAGGTGCTGGCGGAACTCGAGGAAGTCCTTCGGGGCCATCGTCTCCAGCA
>DASQDO010000477.1:0-4157 GCA_035634135.1 Actinomycetota bacterium | reverse complement strand
TGGCGTCCATGACCATCCGCCCGATGCTAGAGCGTCCCGAAGTCCTTCGGCGGCCAGATGACCATGAACGCGTGCCCGACGATCTTGTCCTCGTCGATCGGGCCGAGGATCCGCGAGTCCTCGGAGTTCCCGCGGTTGTCGCCCATCACGAAGACCTTCCCGGCCGGGACGACGCAGCCTCCCCCCTCGGTCTGCATCTGGAGGCGCTTGCAATCCTGCGACGTGATCGTCGGGCTCGCCTGGTCCTGCCCCCGGTTGACGTAGTCCTGCGGCACCTCGGTCCCGTTCACGTACATCCGGCGCGGCTGGCCGTAGTAGCGGATCGTGTCGCCGCCGATCGCGACGACGCGCTTGATGTAGTCCTCCTCGATCCCCGTGGGCAGGCCGAGCAGCTCGCGCACGAAGTTCCGCGCGTCGTCGTACCAGGGCAGGTCCGGGGTCTCGCCGAAGACGTCCTTCTCGAAGACGACGACCTGGCCGCGCTGGGGGCCGCCGAAGCGGTACGAGATCTTCTCGACGAGGACGCGGTCGCCGACGTGGAGCGTCGGGATCATCGAGCCGGACGGGATGAAGAACGCCTGGACGAGGAACGTCTTGATCACGATCGCTATGACGAACGCGATGAGGATGAGGACGGGGAGCTCGGCGAGGTGCCGGAGCCACGAGCGCTTCTTCTTCCCGTCCCGCCCCGGAGCGGGAGAGGCCTTGGCGCCCACGAGGGCGGGTTCGGGCTCGGCCTCGGACTCCGCCTCTGTCTCGGGTTCAGGTTCCGGCTCGGCCTCCGCAGCCGGCTCCGGCTCGGGCGCAACCTCCGCTTCGACGTCCGTCTCCGGCGCGAGGGCCTCCTTCACCCTCTCGGCGAGCGCGTCGTCGACCGAGGACGCATGGGTGGTGCGCGCCTCGCCCAGCTCCTCGAGACACGCCAGGACCTCCTTGGAGGTCACGCCTAGCTGCTTGGCGACCTCGTGCACACGCGGCATCGCGCGAGGTTAGAGCGTGTCGAAATCAGACGGGGGCCAGAGCAACAGGAACGCGTGGCCGACGACCTCGTCGACGTCGATCGGGCCGAATGCCCGGGAGTCGTCCGAGTTCCCGCGGTTGTCGCCCATGACGAAGATCATCCCCTCCGGCACCTTGACGGCCGCGAACGGCGATGTCTCTGTCCCTTCGGCGAGATAGGGCTCGTCGACCGCCTCGCCGTTGACGTACACGCGGCCCTCGCGGCCTTCGACCGTGTCCCCCCCGACGGCGATCACGCGCTTGATGAAGTCCTGCGTCCCGTCGGTCGGGAACCCGAACAGACCCTTGAGGGCGCTGCCGATGTCCTCCCACCAGGGGTCGTCGTGGACGAGGGCCACGCCCCCGAACTCCTTCTCGAAGACGACGACGTCACCCCGCTCGGGCTCGCCGAAGCGGTATTTCATCTTCTCGACGAGCACGCGGTCGCCCTCGACGAGAGTCGGCTCCATCGAAGCGGACGGGATGTAGAAGGCCTGGAGCAAGAACGTCTGGATCAGCAGCGCGACGACGAACGCGATGACGACGAGGACGGGGAGCTCGCGCCAGAACGAATGCTTCTTCTTGGGTGCCTCTTCCTCGACGACCGGCGCGTCTGAAGCTACCGGCTCTTCCTCGGTGGGAGGAGGCGGAGGAGGCGGAGGAGGTGGTGCGTGTCGGGACTCCACGAAGGAGGTTTACCTGTCCCGCAACTCTTTTACCTTCGCCTTCTTCCCGACACGGGAGCGGAGGTAGTAGAGCTTGGCCCGGCGGACGTCACCGCGGGCCCCGACCTCGATCTTGGCGATCATCGGCGAGTGGACGGGGAACGTCCTCTCGACCCCGACGCCGAAGCTGATCTTGCGGACGGTGAAGGTCTCGGAGAGCTGGCTGCCGCGCCGGCGGATCACGATGCCCTCGAAGACCTGGATGCGCTCACGCTCGCCCTCGACGACGCGCACGTGCACCTTCACGGTGTCACCGGCGCGGAACGTCGGCAGGTCGTCCCGCAGGTACGGCCTCTCGACCAGGTCCGTCCGGTTCATATCGTTCTCCCCTTGCTCTTCACTGACGCGTACTCGTAGCCCGGACGGGATTCGAACCCGTGATCTCCGCCTTGAGAGGGCGGCGTCCTTGGCCAACTAGACTACCGGGCCGGGTTTTTGTTGCTTCCTAGCGCTGGGGCGCCTGGATTCGAACCAGGACTATCGGAACCAGAATCCGACGGGCTGCCAGGTTACCCCACGCCCCATCAAGCGGTAATTGCGGCTACGCAGGATACCCCAGGCGCCTCAGGGTCCTCTCCCGCCCCAATAGCTCGATGCTCTCGAACAACGGCGGCGACACCAGCGTCCCGGTGACCGCCGCGCGCACCGGCTGGAACGCCTGCTTGGGCTTGAGCCCCCGCTCCTCGGCGAGGCCGCGCAGCACCTCCTCGATCGCGGGCGTCGTCCACTTGTCCAGCGCCGCGAGGCCGCCGGCGACCGCGGCAAGGTAGTCGTCCTGGCCGTCGAGCGCCTTCGCTGCCTTGCCCTCCGGCTCCACGTCCTCGAACAGGAAGCGGATCATCGGCGGGGCCTCGTCGAGCCGCTTGAGGCGCTCGCTTATCAGCGGTGCGACGCCGGTCAGGATCTCGCGCCCTTCCGGTGAGTCCGCCGCCAGCCCGGCGCGCTCGCAGAAGGGAACGAGGCGGTCGGCGAGCTCGGCCGGCGTCAGCGCTCGGACGTAGTGCCCGTTGAGCCACTCGAGCTTCGCCACGTCGAAGGCCGCGGGGTTCTTGCCGACGCGTTCGAGCGAGAACCGCTCGACGAGCTCGTCCACCGAGAAGACGTTCGTCTTGTCGTCGTAGGACCAGCCGAGCAGCGCGAGGTAGTTGACCATCGCCTCGGGCAGGAAGCCCTGCTCGCGATAAGCCGCCACCGAGACGTCGCCCCATCGCTTCGACAGCGGCTTGCCCTCGGTCGAGACCAGCAGAGGGAGGTGCGCGAACACCGGCATCTCCTCGACGCCGAAGGCCTCGCGCAGCAGGAGCTGCCGCGCGGTCGACGCGACTAGGTCGTTGCCGCGGATCACGTGCGTGATCCCCATGGCGACGTCGTCGACCGTCACCGCGAGCATGTAGGTAGGCGAGCCGTCCGACCGCTGGATGACGAAGTCGGGGGTGCGGCCCAGGTCGGTCGAGAGCTCACCGAGCACCGCGTCCTCGACCGTGATCGTGCGATCGGCCGGGACGGCGAAACGCAGCGACGGCTTGCGCCCCTCGGCCTCGAACGCCCGCCGCTCGTCGTCGGTGAGGTTGCGACACCGGCCCGAGTAGCCGGGGGCCCGGCTCTCTTCGTGCGCGGTCTTGCGTTCGAGCTCGAGCTCCTCGGGCGTGCAGTAGCAGGGGTAGGCGAACCCCTTCTCGAGGAGCTCGTTCGCCTTCTCGGTATACAGGTGGAAGCGCTCGCTCTGGCGATACGGCCCGTTGGGGCCACCGATCTCGGGGCCCTCGTCCCATTCGAGACCGAGCCAGCGGAGGTCTTCGAGGACCGCCTGGTAGTTCTCCTCGGTCACCCGCTTCGCGTCGGTGTCCGCGATGCGGAGGACGAAGCTGCCCCCGTGGTGCTTGGCGAACAGCCAGCAGAAGAGCCCGGTGCGGGCGTTGCCGACGTGGATCGAGCCGCTGGGCGCGGGCTCCAGCCGGGTTTTCACGGTAGCCATCGCGACACCCTAAATGCGCCGTTCCGTACTGACTGGTCAAAGGGGGTGGACACTCCATGAGACCGAAGTCGCTCGCAGCACTGGTCGCGTTGCTCGTCGCCGGATTGGGGACGCCATCGCGGGCTGCTCCTTCTTACGTCGCCGAGACCGTCGTCTACAAGATCGAGACGAGGGCCGGGACTCTCAACGCCGAGGTCGTCCACGCCACCTTGAACGGCAAGATCGTCAAGGCACCGGCGATCATGACCATGTCGCCCTACTCGGCACTCGGGCGCAACGGCGACGCCGACCGCTGGGTCGCCAAGGGCTACCACCGCGTGTGGGTCGACGTGCCCGGCACCGGTGACTCCGGCGGCTGCTACGACTACGGCGCAGACGGCGAGAAGAAGGCCGGCTACGACTCCGTCGAGTGGGTCGCCGACCAGAAGTGGTCGACCGGCAAGGTCGCCATGATCGGC
>DASQDO010000476.1:0-3592 GCA_035634135.1 Actinomycetota bacterium | reverse complement strand
GCGAGCGCGTCGAGCATCCCCCCGGTCGACCCGGCGTCGTGCAGGCCCGCGCAGCGCGGCGACGGCGGGAAGGGGAGAGCGCGCTCGAAGCCGCTGCGAGGGACGAGCGGCACGGGCGCGACGTCGAACCCCGCGCTCGGCGAGATCGACGGCGACGGCGACACCGACGGAGACGGGACCGGCGACGGCACGGGGCTCGGGGGCGTGTAGGGCGCGGGGACGGGCTCCGCGATGTCCGGCCCCGGCAGCACGACGAGCGCCGAGCCCACTGCGCGCTCGGGCACGTCGGACGGGCGGTTGACGAGGCCGCCCTCGACCCACATCGCAGTCGAGCCACCGCCGTCGAGGTTGAGCGCCGACGTCGCGCCGAGGTGCTGCATCAGCTTCGCGAACTCCATCGGCGTCATGCCGACGGACTTCTCCTGACGTCCGTCGACCGTGACGAGAAGGATCTTCCCGCGGGCCGTCACGCCGACCCCCGTACGCGGATTGCGGTCGCAGAAGTACGAGTCGTCGCAAGCCTCTGCCGTGATCACGCCGTCCTCGAGCAGCGTCGGGTTCCCGCCGATCGTGTCGAGCACCCCCGGCCACCCCGCCGACCACGTCACGGTCATGCCCTCGCCGACGACGAGTGACGCCTCCATGGAGCGGGCGTGCCGCGTGCCCTGCGGCGCGGAGATCACGATG
Source organism: Actinomycetota bacterium (assembly GCA_035634135.1). Lineage (GTDB taxonomy): Bacteria > Actinomycetota > CADDZG01 > CADDZG01 > WHSQ01 > JALZEG01. The sequence goes on along the minus strand of DASQDO010000476.1, from coordinate 2,905 downwards.
CCGTCCCGCCGCGCCATCGGACGCGTGGAGCAGCGGAAGGCCTCGACGAGCAGCTCCTGCTGAATCCCGGAGCCGTCCTCGTTCCACTCCATCGCCCCCGGGGCCGCAAGCCTGACCGAGCACGAGTTCCCGGGGGGCCGGAACAGCGACCCGCCTTCGGGGGTGTAGACGGAGTAGCCCTCGGGCTCGATCTGGTTCTCGTTCCAGTCGCGGATCCTCCAGAGCTCACCGGAGTCGTGCTGCAACGCCGTGATCGAGACGCTGGGGTGCCCGACGTAGGCGCTCTGCTCGTCGTGTGACAGCGCGAAGTTGCGGCCCCAGATCAGGGACGAGGTGATCAGCTCGCCGTCGGTCGAGAACAGGTTCACGGGCCGCCCCGCGCCGGGATCGGACGGGAGCAACGTGTAGTCGCCGTTGATCGCGGCGATCGCGCCGCTGCGCTCGGCCCTCGAGCGCGTCGTCTCGTGACCCGGGCGCGTGTCGTTCGCGAGGACGGTGTCGAGCGAGAGCTCGCGCGTCGCGTCGACGCGCAGGACGCGGATGCGGTTAGGCCCCCTGCGGTCGTTGATGCGCAGCAGCACGAGCCCCGGGGCGATGCGTTCCTTGCGGACGCGGTAGCGCTCGCGCGACTCCGCCTGAGTGCCTCGCCCGGGCAACCCGGCCGTCGTCGCGAGCAACGCGGCGAGCGCGACGAAGACGATCCGTTTGCTCACTGCCCCCTTGAACCACAGCACCGTCAGCAGAGTAGCAAGACCCTGCGGGAACGCTGCAAGCGAGGCGACCGAATCCAGAGGTTGCCGAGCGCGCCGTGATACCGTCGTCCGCCGATGGGAAGGCGGTCGCCGTGCTCCCGTCCGGCCCGGGGAAATCGCCCAGACGACACCTCCCCGAGGGGCCCCCGACCCGAACCCTAAGGAGGGACGTTGACGAGGAACGCGAAGCGCGCGGCGATCATCGGCGGCGCCGTTCTATTGCTCGCAGGCGGCATCTTCTTCGTCCTCGTCAACCGCGACGCTATCGGTGACGTCCCCATCGTGGGCGACGTCCTCGGCGAAGACCCGAAGTGCCCGCTTACGTCGCGCAAGCCCGTGAGCGAGGCGCGCGTCGACCGCCCGGCCGTCGCGATCAAGATCGAGAACAACCCGGTGGCCTATCCGCTGTCGGGCCTCGAGAACGCCGAGATCGTCTACGAGGAGCCGGTCGAGGGGGGCCTGACCCGCTTCATGGCGATCTACCACTGCACCGACGCGCCGCAGGCCGGGCCGGTCCGCAGCGCGCGCATCGTCGACCCCCCGATCATGACGCCGTACACGCGCATCCTCGGCGCGGCCGGCGGCAACGACATCGTGATGAACGCGCTGAACGAAGCCGACGTCATCACGATCGACGAGACGAGGGCACGCGACGCGATGGAGCGCATCGACCGCCCGGGCATCACGTCTGAGCACACGCTCTACGCTGACACCGCGGCCATCCGCAAGCTCGGCCGCAAGCAGTTCGACGAGGCCCCGCCCGACGACCTGTTCGAGTTCGGCGACCTCCAGGGGACTGGGCGCCGTGCGCGCTCCGTGACGCTGACGTTCAGCGCCGGCGCGGTCGTGACCTACGAATGGGAAGGCGAGCGGTGGTCGCGCAGCGACGGTGACGCCCCGCTGGCGAACGACGCCGGCGAGCAGATCCAGGTCGACAACGTGATCATCGAGGAGCACACGGTCAACCACTCCGCGGAGCTTGGCGACGTCCTCGGCACGCCGTCTCCCGAGATCGAAGACGTCACCGGGTCGGGCCGCGCGTTCCTGTTCCGCGACGGCAGGGTCTTCGCCGGCAAGTGGACCCGCGAGAGCACGGACGAGCCGGTCCGCTTCGAGACGAACAAGGGCGACGCGTTCGTGCTGCATCCCGGGACGACGTGGATCGAGCTCCTGCCCGACAAGCAGGGCGACGTGAAGGGCTCGTTCACGATCTCGAAGTAGCTAATCGCGGGGTTCGAACAGCTCCGCGGTCTCCTGGCGCCCCGGCGGCGACATCACGTCCTTCGCCATCTCTTCTGCATGGGGGCACCCGGAGGAGGCAACGGCCTCGGACGCCGCGGCGAAGTCGAACTCGGTGCGGTGGAGCGAGATCCCCGACGCGTCGAGCATGCACCAGTACGCGCCGGGCCGCCCCTCGTACGGCATCCCTACGCTGCCCGCGTTCACGACCCGGACGTCGCCGCAGGTACGGTCGAACTGCATGTGCGTGTGGCCGCACACGACGACCTTCGCCGAGACGGCTCCCACCGCCTCCCGCATCCGCTCGTCGGGCGTGAGGAACGTCAAGCTCTCTTCGTCGCTGCGCGGCGAGCCGTGACAGAACAGCACCTCGCCGATCCCTTCGACCTCCACCGTCACCGTCTCGGCTTGCGTGTGCAGGAACCGGCGCTGATCGTCGTCGAGCTGCTGGGAGCACCAGCGCGCTATCTCGACCTCCCAACCGTCGCCGGCCGGCGCGGCGACCTCGCGGTCCGCGTTCCCGCGGACGTAGAGCGCGGGCAGCCCGGGGTCGACGACGCGTTCGAGCGCCTGTCTCGGGAACGCCCCCCAGGCCAGGTCGCCGCCGAAGACCAGAAGGTCGACGTCGCGGGACGACGCGTCGGCCAGCACCGCGTCCAGCGCGAAGGGGTTCGCGTGGACGTCGTAGAGGGCGGCTACGCGCCGGGCGTGCGTGAGGCTCAGCCGATCCCGCGGACGCGTGCGACGCCGTCGAGCAGCCCGCGGATCGCCCGTGCCCCCGCGGCGGCGCCCTCTTCGGCGTCGCGCAGGTCCTCCTCCGACGAGCTCAGCTCGGCGATGGCAGCCGCCAGCTCGCCCGCGTGCTCGACGTCGAGCTCGCCGTGCAGCTCGAAGTACTCGAGACCCGGCCCCTC
>DASQDO010000475.1:0-2813 GCA_035634135.1 Actinomycetota bacterium | reverse complement strand
GACCACCTGGCCGCCGGTGAGGATGGCGATGTCCTGCAGCATCGCCTTGCGGCGCTCGCCGAAGCCGGGGGCCTTGATGGCCACCGACTTGAACAGGCCACGGATCTTGTTGACGACCAGGGTGGCCAGGGCCTCGCCCTCGACGTCCTCGGCGATGATCGCCAGCGGGCGACCCGACTGCATGACCTTCTCGAGCACGGGCAGCAGGTCCTTCACGGCGGAGATCTTCTGGTTCGCGATCAGGATGTAGGGGTCGTCCATGACCGCTTCCATCCGCTCCGCGTCGGTGACGAAGTACGGCGAGATGTAGCCCTTGTCGAAGCGCATGCCCTCGACGAGCTCGAGCTCGAGGCCGAACGTGTTGCTCTCCTCGACCGTGATCACGCCGTCCTTGCCGACCTTGTCCCTCGCCTCGGCGATCGTCTCGCCGATCTCGTAGTCGTTGTTCGCGGAGATCGAGGCGACCTGGGCGATCTGGTCGCGGCCCTCGACCTCGCGCGCCGAGCCGCGGATCGCCTCGACGGCGGACTCGACGGCCTTCTCGATCCCGCGCTTCAGCGCGATCGGGTTGGCGCCGGCGGCTACGTTGCGGAGGCCCTCGCGGACCATGGCCTGCGCGAGGACGGTCGCCGTCGTCGTGCCGTCACCGGCGACGTCGTCGGTCTTCTTGGCGACCTCTTTGACGAGCTCGGCGCCGATCTTCTCGTACGGGTCCTCGAGCTCGATCTCCATGGCGATCGACACGCCGTCGTTCGTGATCGTGGGCGCGCCCCACTTCTTCTCGAGGACGACGTTGCGGCCCTTGGGGCCGAGCGTGACCTTGACGGCGTCGGCGAGCTGGTTCATGCCCCGCTCGAGCGCGCGCCTGGCCTCCTCGTTGAAAGACAGGACTTTCGGCATCTGCTACCTCCTGGGTGGATTAGCACTCTGATCCTCTGAGTGCTAAAGATAGCCAGAGCACGGCAGGTCCGCAAGTCGGGGATGAGCTCAGGCCGCGAGCGCGGCGACCCCGGCGACGCACGCCAGCACCGCGGCGTTGGCGAGGCGGGGGCCGGGCGACGCGGCGACCTCGTCCAGGTCCCGGGGGCCGTTCCACGTCACCGCGACGACGGCCAGCCCTCTCGCCGCGCCGAACGCACCGCACAGCAGCGCGCCCTGGAGGGGATCGCCGGACACGACCGCTCCCGCCATCACGACCGCGAACGTGCCGAACGACAGGTACGTGAGGAAGCCGATGCCGAGCCCGGCCCCGTACAGGAGCGCGGCGACGGCGGGGGAGTAGAACGTCCGCCACCACTCGGGAACCTGTCGCTTGCGATCCGGTAGCGGTATCGGGAGCGCGAACGCCTCCCGCGCGCAGTAGACGACGGCGAGCGCGGCCACGACGAAGGGCGTCGCATCCCACGGCGCCCGCGCTAGCGCGCCGAGCCCTCCGAGGACGATCCCGAGCACGGCGGCCGACGCGGTCGCGCCGGCGACGTGCAGCGCGCTCGCCACGAGGTACGGCCCCCGCCTTCCCCCGTGGACCACGGGGGTGATGGTCTCCGCCATCGAGAGGCCTCAGGGAGAGAAGAGCGTCGAGATCCCGGCTACGACCGACGCGATCACGAGGACCGCGGTGAGGGGCTCGGCCAACTCGCTAGCAGCGGACGTTCGTGTCGCGGTAGCCGATGCAGAAGACCTTCGTGCCGTTGTAGCAGTAGCCGGTCACGCTCGCGTCGCCGTTGATGCGGGTCTGCGAGTACGAGCAGCAGTCCGCGATCCTGCGGATCCTCCCGTTGCAGCAACGGCTCCAGCCGCCGCCGTAGTCCGCGCCGGTCGTGTGCGGGTAGCGCGCCGGCACGACCTCCTGGCACATCTTGCGGCGCGTCTGCTCGCGCGACGTGTACACGTTCCCGTCGTCGTCGACGGGATAGCCGTACTTCGGGTGGATGGGATAGCCGTGACGGTCGACGCGCGACTCGGGCGTGAACGGATGCGGGCAGGAGCCGGTCGTGTAGGTGTGTCCGCACACGTGGTACGCCTCGGCGCGCTCGGGTGCGAGGGCCGACGCGACGACGGACCCGCCGACGAGCGCGACGAAGCCGCGGCCGACCCTCCCGATGAACGATCGCCGGCTGGTCCGTTCGGCGATGGCGATCGTTGCGTTCTCGGCTGCTCGTGGAACAGCGCCGAGCCGCTGCTTCGGTATCAACTCGCGCGCCTTTCCTGTTCCGCTTCCTCGGAGCGACGGGCCCCCGTCTCGACGAGTCCTTCGAGCTGCTCGAGGTTGTTCACGGTCCCCTTCGCGCGCACGACGCCGAGCCGGTCGAGCACGACGACGTAAGGCGTCCCGGGCACGCGGTAACGCTGAGCGATCAAGTGCCCCGACACGACGCGAACGTTGAGCCGGCGGCGTTCGTACTGCGACACGGTCTCGTCGGGGTCGACGTCGGCGAGAACGTAAGGGGCGAGCTCGTGCTTGCGCGCCACGACCGCCAGGCCCGGGAGCACCTGCTCGCACAAGTGACATCCCGGCGACACGAACAGCAGGAGCTGTCCTTCACCCGGCCCCCCTATCCGCGCGGATTGGCCGTGCGCGTCGGTGGTTTCCTCGTGCGGCGGAGCCTCGCCCAGGGGCGGCCCTTCGTCGTCGAGCTCGAGCGCGCCGCGGGGGCCGAGCCGGAGGTGGAGCGTCCCGATCTGCCGGGCGAGCGCCACGACGACGACGACCAGCACGACGACGAGGATCCACAACAAAACGTAAGAGGCGGCCCACCAACCTTCCATCTACTCCGAGGCTACCGCCGGGGCCGGCAAACACGACGACACCC
>DASQDO010000474.1:0-1712 GCA_035634135.1 Actinomycetota bacterium | reverse complement strand
GTTCATCGCGCGCGCCACGGTCGAGACCCTCAAGGACTACCCGTGGATCAACGGCGAGATCCGCGGCGACCAGATCGTCACGCGCTCGCACGTGAACCTCGGGTTCGCCGTCGAGCTCGCCGACGGAAAGGGTCTGATCGTCCCCGTGCTTCGAAATTGCGAGACGCTCAACCTGCTCGGACTCGCGAAGGGCGTCGCAGACCTCGCGCGGCGCGCCCGCGAGAAGCAGCTCCTTCCGGACGACGTCGTCGGGGGCACGTTCACCATCACGAACCCCGGCGGCTACGGCACCTTCCACGGGACGCCCGTGATCAGCCAGCCGCAGAGCGGGATCCTCGGCACGTACGCCGTCGTGAAGCGCCCGTGGGTCGTCCAGGACGACCTGGGCGAGGACGTGATCGCGATCCGCTCGATCATGAACCTGACGCTCACGTACGACCACCGCCTCGTCGACGGCGCCCTGGCCGGACGCTTCCTGCGCGACCTGCGCGGGCGCCTCGAGTCGTGGGGCGAGTCGGACTACTAGCCGCGCTCGCCGCCGCCGTCGGCCTCGTGGGGTGCGGCTCGACGGAGACACCGGAGCAGGCCTCCCCGCCGCCGTCGGCCGCGGCGATGAACGAGGAACGATTCTGGAGCCTGATCGACGACGCGAGGTCCTCGCCGGCCGATGACATGGGCGCGCGAGCCGACGCTCTCCGGGGCGAGCTCGCGAAGCTGCCGCCGGCGGACATCGTCACGTTCGACCGGCTCTGGCGCGCGCGAACGGTCGAGGCGTACCGCTGGGATCTGTGGGCGGCGGCATACGTGATCAACGGCGGCTGCTCGGACGACTGCTTCTCGTACTTCCGCGACTACCTCGTCGCAGCGGGTCGTGAGACCTACGAGGCGGCGCTGCGAGACCCGGACTCGCTCGCGGACGTGAAGCTGCCTGCGGAGCTCGACTGGGAGGTCGTTTCCTACGTCCGCGAGGAGGCGTACGAAGACGCGACGGGGAAGCCGCTTCCCGTCTCCGGACCGTCCGACCCCAAGGAGCCGTCCGGCGAGGAGTGGACGGAGAAGGAGCTGTCTGCGATCGTCCCGCGCCTGAGCAAACTCGCTGATCGGGGTGGAACCGTGACAACCAAGGCCACGCTGCATACGAACCACGGCGCGATCGAGATCGAGCTCTTCGACGCCGACGCTCCCAAGACGGTCGAGAACTTCACGAAGCTCGCGCGAGACGGGTTCTACGACGGGACGATCTTCCACCGTGTGATCCCGGACTTCATGATCCAGGGCGGCGACCCGACCGGAACCGGGACGGGTGGGCCCGGCTACCAGTTCGACGACGAGCAGAACGAGCACAGCGTCGAGCGCGGGATGCTGGCGATGGCGAACGCCGGGCCGAACACCAACGGGAGCCAGTTCTTCATCGTCACGACGGAGTCGGCACCCTGGCTGAACGGCAAGCACACGGTCTTCGGCCGGGTGACGAGCGGGATGAATGTCGCGGACGCGATCTCGCAGGTCGAGCGCGACGCCCGTGACAAGCCGCTGGAGGACGTCGTGATCGAGCGCGTCGAGCTCGCGCCCTAGCTCGGCCCGGCTTCGCGCGCACGTTCGACCGCAGACGCGACTCCCTGCGTCCAGGGCTCGCCGTGGCCCGTGAGCACGACCACGGCGCCGGTCGCGGCGAGCGCGTCGAGCGAGGCCAGCGCCTGGCCGCTGTCCGC
>DASQDO010000473.1:0-11791 GCA_035634135.1 Actinomycetota bacterium | reverse complement strand
CCAGCCCCATGTCGGTGCTGCACGGTGTCGTGCTCACGCAGGACGACGTGCCGATCCCGCGGGCGCGAGTAGACCTCCCCGCGCTGGACGCCTCGACGACCACGGACTCGAAGGGGCGCTTCGCGTTCCCGCGCGTCCCGTCGGAGCCCCCCACACGACTGTTGCACGTCTCGGCCCGCGGCCGGCAGGCGACGTACGAGGCGGACGCAGTGGCTTCACCGGAAGACCCGTTGGTGTTGCGTTTCGAGATCAGGGAGGGATGACGTGGCGACGACGTACCTGACACCGGGGATCTACGTCGAGGAGGTCCCCTCGGGGCCGCGGCCCATCGAGGCCGTCGGCACCAGGACGGCCGGGTTCGTCGGAGAGGCCCCCGCGGCAAAGCGACGCGTCAACGAGATCGTCGCGATCAACAACTGGACCGAGTTCCTCCGCAACTTCTCGGAGGAGAGCTCGGCGAGCACACCGCTCTCGCACGCGGTGTACGGCTTCTTCCAGAACGAGGGGAGCCGCTGCTACGTCGTGAACGTCGGCCCCGGCGGGAACGTCGCCGGCGGCGGGCGTCGCCGCGAGGGCCTGCAGCTGCTCGAGACCATCGACGAGATCGCGATCGTCGCGGCCCCCGGGTACACCGACCCCGCCTCGTACGACGCGCTGCTGACGCACTGCGAGACGCTCAAGGACCGCGTGGCGATCCTCGACCCGCCGGAGGAGATCGAGTCGATCGTCTCGCTGACGCAGGTCGCGACCGCGGCCTCGCCGCGGCGGGCGTCGTCGGGGGGCGACGAGGAGGCCGTGAGCACCGCGGCCCCCGCCGGCGGCCTGCGCCCCCGCCAGTCCGACGCGGGCTTCGGGGCCTTCTACTTCCCGAGGATCACGGTGCGGGACCCGCTGCCTCCGGGCGAGCTCGTCGACGTCGCGCCGTCGGGTCACATCGCCGGCATCTGGGCGCGCAGCGACGCGCGCCGTGGCGTGCACAAGGTCCCGGCGAACGAGACCGTGAGGGGCGCGCTCAACGTCAGCTACAACGTCACCCGCGAGGAGCAGGGAGAGCTCAACCCGGCGGGCGTCAACGTCATCCGGTTCTTCTCCGTCGAGGGCACGCGGGTCTGGGGAGCGCGCACGCTCGCCGACAGCGCCAGCGAGTGGCGCTACCTGAACGTGCGCCGGCTCTTCAACATGATCGAGGAGTCGATCGAGGAGAGCACCCGGTGGATCGTCTTCGAGCCGAACGACGAGACGCTGTGGCGCTCGATCCGCCGCGACGTCGGCGCCTTCCTCACGAGGCTGTGGCGCGACGGCGCGTTGATGGGCTCGACCCCGCAAGAGGCGTTCTTCGTCCAGTGCGACCACGAGACCAACCCGCCCGACGTGATCGACGCAGGCATGGTCATCACGCGCATCGGGATCGCGCCGGTGAAGCCGGCCGAGTTCATCGTCTTCCGGATCAGTCAGTTCGCAGGCGGCGCCGAAGTCGAGATCGAAGGAGGAGCACGTGCCTGAAGCGGCCCCCACAGCAGCCCCGGCGGCATCCGGCGCACAGCCCGGTACGTTCGTCGACCCCTACCGCTCCTACAACTTCAAGCTGAGCATCGGCGGCGTCGTCGAAGGCCACTTCGTCGAGTGCCGCGGCCTCGAGGTCAAGATCCAGCCGATCCGCTACCGCGAGGGCGGGACGCAGCAGGTCGTGCACGCGATCCCGGGCCGCGTCGACTACGGCACGGTCGAGCTCCGCTACGGCCTGACGCAGTCCCGAGACCTGTGGCAGTGGTTCATGACCGGAGTCCAGGGCAAGGTCGAACGTCGGAACGTCTCGATCCTGCTGCTCGACTCCGAAGGCGTGCGCGAGGCGACGCGCTGGGACCTCACGAACGCATGGCCGTCGCACTGGCGCGGCGCGGTGCTCGACGCGATGTCGAACGAGGTCGCGGTCGAGTCGCTGTCGCTGGTGTTCGAGACCCTGCAGCGGGGATAGCGACCGATGCTGCGGAAGCTCACCGGCCGTGTCGTAGCCGGGCTCGCGGCGGTCGCCCGCGCGGTCGCGGGGGTCCTCGACGGATGGGCGCGCCGTTGGGGCGGCCCCGAACATCCGGCGGGAGGCCCGCCGGCCGACTGGGCGGCGCGGGTACGGGCCAAGGCGCCGTGGTTGCTCGAGCCCGAGGCCGAGGACGTCCTTCGTCACGAGCTGCCGCCTCCGTTCGGCCCGGCCGGTAGACCCTCGGCGGCGACTGCGGGCGAACCCGCGCGACCCGGACGGCTTCGGAGCTCGCTCGCTGCGGCGCCGCGGCCGGCGGTGCAAGAGGCCGCGATCGAGCCGGATGCTCCCGCACGTCCGCGTCCGCCGGTGCCGGCGATCGTCACCCGGGCCCGCGCGCGCGTGGCGGACGGCATCACGCTCACCACGAAGGTCGTCGCGGCCGTGCGGGCAGAGGTCGAGCGCACGCCCGCGCGCGACGGGCGCCGGCGCGACGCCGAGCCTCCCGCGCCGGACGCGCCGCCGCCCCGGCCGGACGCGGACGTGGTCCCGGACGAGCCGGCGCCCGAGCCCCCGGAGAAGAAGGCGGCACCGCCCGGCCGAGTCGGGTTCGCGACGCGACCCCGGCGCTCGGCGATCGAGACGACTCGTGAGCGGAGGGCCGCGGCGTTCCCACGGCTGGCCGACGCGTTCGCGATGCATCCGTCCGGCAAGGCCTCGCCTTCGAGCGTCCCCGCGTCTCTCGAACCCCGGTGGGTGCAGGCGTTCGAGCCGGAAGAGACGGCCGTTACGGCGGAGATCGGCATCGCAGCGGGGTGGCCCGACGTGCCGGACGATCCCTCCGTCGCACCCGCCGCGACGCTGCACGACGACGAAGGCAGCTGGCCCGAGCTCCCACCGGGCATCTCCGACGACGAGGACGTGCCGCAGCAGGCGCTGCTGGAACGCGACCGTCGCGCATCGCTCGACTCAGAGCTGAGGAGCCTCTGATGGAGCGCGTCGCATTCCTCGTCGAGGAGACGGGCGAACGGTTGTCGGCGCTGCTGAACCCCGAGTCGCTCGTCATGAAGCGGCGCGCCGGCCTCCGGTCGCGCCGGGGCGTCTCGGGCCAGCTCACAGGCACGCGGCTGATGGACGACCCGTTGCTGTACACGGGCGGAGGGGCGACCGAGCTCCAGCTGGACCTGCTGTTCGACACGTTCCTCGCGGGCGAGGGCGCGTCCGAGGACGTCCGCGACCTCACGCGCCCGTTGTGGCAGCTCGCGGAGAACGCGCGCTCCGAGGGCGCTTACGGGCGCCCGCCTCTCGTCAGGTTCCTGTGGGGCAAGGTGTGGAACTACCCGGGGATCGTCCAGGCGGTCGCGGAGCGCGTCGAGCAGTTCGCGGCGTCGGGAGCCCCGCGGCGGTCGTGGCTCCGGATGCGGCTGCTGCGCTCGGCCGAGCCGCCGCCTCCCACGGCGGCCGCGCCGGGACCCGGCACCCTCGTGCTCCCGCGCGGGGGCGAGGTCCCGCCGGACAACGTCATGGTGCACGAGGTCGCTGGTGCAGGGCCCGACGCGCCCGGCGAACGACTCGACGCGATCGCCGAGCGCTACTACGGCAACGCGTCGCTGTGGCGCGTGATCGCGACGTTCAACGGCATCGGCGACCCGCTCCACGTCCCGCCGGGGACGTTGCTGCGCATCCCGCCCCTCTCGGTCTTTGCGAGCGCGTCGTGACGAGGGTGCTCACCCTTCCCAGGGTCGCCGTCTCGCTCGGTGGAGGAGAGCTGCCGCTCGAGCTCGGCGAGACGCTCGTCGGGCTCAGCGTGAGGCACGAGCTCGCTCTCCCCGCGCAGTGCGAGGCGACGTTCCACGACCACTGGCGTGCGTCGGTCGACGACCGTGCCATCGAGCCGGGGACGCCGTTCGAGGTCGCGGTCGACGACGCGACGCTCTTCTCCGGCGAGGTCACCGCGATAGAGCGCGTGTACGCGGCCGACGGCAACAAGCGCGTGCGCGTCCGCGGCTACGACGTGCTGCACAGGCTGAAGAAGACGCAGCCGGTGCGCACGTTCAAGGACTCCGATGCCGCCGCGCTGGCGAGCGAGCTCGTCCGTCCGCTGGGTCTCGACGTCTCCGCGGCGCACGACGGGCCGGTCTGGCCGCTGCTCGTGCAGTACCGGCAGTCCGACCTCGAGCTCCTCGTCGACGTCACGCGCCGGTGCGGGCTCTATCCAGTCGTGCTGGACGGACGCCTCGAGCTGGTCGACCTGCGCGGCCGCGGCGAGCCCGTTCGCCTCGTGCTGGGCGAGTCCGCGCTCGAGCTGCGGATCACGGTGAACGCCGACGCCGCGGCAGGGGGCGTGGCCGCGACCGGCTGGGACACGTCGACGGTCGAGCTGCGCACGGGCGCCGCGGCAGAGGCCGGATCGGGACGCGTGGTCGCCGCGAGCGTCCCGGCGTCTTCCGTCGGTGCGGACGGCGACCGTTCGCTCGTGGACGAGAGCACGAGCACGGACGCCCAGGCCGACGCGCTGGCTCAGGCCGAGCTCGACAGGCGCGTCGCGGCGGAGGTCACGCTGTGGGCCGCGGCCCCCGGGCACGCGGACCTGCGGCCCGCGACCGTCGTCGACGTCTCCGGCGTCGCCGACTCGGTGTCGGGCCGCTACGTCGTCACTTCGGTCGTGCACACCGTCGACCAGGACAACGGTTTCGTCACCGAGATCTCGACGGACCCGCCCCGGGCGCGCTTGCGCCCCCGCGGCGCCAGCGTGACGGTCGGGGTGGTAGCCGACGTCGACGACCCCGGCTCGATCGGAAGGGTCAGGCTCCGTCTGCCGGCGCACGGCGACGTCGAGACGGAGTGGATCCCGGTCGTGATGGCCGCAGGGGGGCCGAGCAAGGGGCTGATCGCGCTGCCCGACGTCGACGACCACGTGCTCGTCGTGCTCGCGCACGAGGATCCCGCGCGCGCGTTCGTGCTCGGCGGCCTCTACGGCGCGGACGGCCCGCCCGACGCGGGCGTCGTGGACGGCGACGTGCGCCGGTTCACGTTCCTCACCGCCGGGGGTCACAAGGTCGTCCTCGACGACGAGGCCGTGGCGGTGCGGCTGGAGGACGCGACCGGCAGCTTCCTAGAGATGTCGCCGTCGGCCGTGCGCCTCCACTCCGAGGCCAACCTGCAGATCGACGCGCCCGGGAAGGCCGTCGTCGTGCGCGGCAACACCGTCGACTTCATGCGAGCCGAAGAGCCGGACTAGGAGGAGACGAGAGAGTGCTCTGGCTGACCGAAGACGCAAAGCTGGTGTGCAAGCATCAGGCCGGGATCGTCTCCAACGCGCCGTCGCAGCCGTGGGTGACGATCCAAGGCCGCCGCGTGCTCGTGTCGACCGATCCCGAGGGCCGTCCGATCAACGGCTGCCCGAACATCAACGTCGGCGTCCGTCCGTGCAAGACGACGCTCGCGGTCAAACAGGGCTACTCGGAGTGGCTGCGCGTCGACGGCGACCGGGTCTGCCTCGACTCGGTCCAGGGCCTCACCGACGGGACCCCCGCGGGCTTCGTGAAGTACGTCGTCGAGCAGCCGGGGCAGGCGTTCGTGTCGGAGGCGCCGTGAACGAGCGCGCGCGGTTCCGGGCACTGCGGTTCGTCCACCCGGACGTGGCGGGGGACGCGGCGGGCGGCCTCCGGCTGTCGCCGCGCGTCGGGTTCGAGATGGTCGCCGAGGACGACTCGATCCGCCAGGCGATCCTGCTGCTGCTGTCGACGATCCCGGGCGAGCGCGTGATGCGGCCGACGTACGGGTGTCTGCTGCACCGGGTCGTGTTCTCGCCGAACGACGACACCACCGCGGGTCTCGCCATCCACTACGTGCGCCAGGCCCTCGAGTGGTGGGAGCCGCGCATCGACCTGCTCGACGTCGACGCACGGCGCAACCCGACCGACCCCGGACGCCTCGATCTCACGCTCGTCTATCGCGTGAAGGCGACGCTGAAGCTCGACCGGATGGAGCTCCCCGTCCAGCTCTCGGGAGAGGAGGTCGCGTGACGCTCCCCACGCCGAACCTCGACGACAGGGACTTCGAAGACCTGCTCGAGCAAGCGCGCACGCGGATCGTCCAGCTGTCCCCGGACTGGAACGACCTGACCCCGAGCGACCCCGGGATGGTGCTCCTGGAGCTGTTCGCGTACCTGACGGACACGATGATCTACCGGCTGAACCGCGTGCCGGACAAGGCTTACGTCGCGTTCCTCAACCTGCTCGGCGTCCGTCTGATGCCCCCCGGGGCGGCGAGCGTGATGCTCACGTTCAGCCGCAAGCAGGCGAGCGAGACCGCGCTCGAGATCCCGCGCGGGACCGAGGTCTCCGCGGCGCGCGCGACGACCGGCGGAACGCCACCCGTCTTCGTCACGGCCGACGCAGCCACGATCCCGCCGGGCAAGACCGAGGTCGACGTCTTAGCGCACCACTGCACGCTCGCCGAGGCCGAGCTCGTGGCGACGGGGACGGGGCTCCCGGGCCTGACCGTGGCCGTCGGGCATCCGCCGATCGTGGCGCCGACGGGGCACCCCCTCGACCTGCTCGTGGGGGTCGAGGCCGCCGCCGACGAGCTCGACGAGCGTGCGCCCGCGATCCAGCACGACGGGAGGCCGTTCCGGATCTGGAGCGAGGTCGGCAGCTTCGCGAACGCCGGCGACGACCCGCACGTGTTCCACGTCGACCGGGTCGCCGGACGTATCTCGTTCGCGCCCGCGGTGCGGGGCGCGGACGAGGGCGGTGCGCTCGAAGACGTGCCGGTCGCGCTCGCGGGCGTGCCGAAGGCCGGGCGCGAGATCCGCGTCTGGTACCGCAGTGGCGGGGGGCCGGACGGCAACCTGGGCGCCGAGACGCTGACGACGATGAAGAGCCCGATCCCCGGTGTCGAGGTGACGAACCGGTCGCCTGCCACCGGCGGGCGTCCCGCGGAGACCCTCGACAACGCGCTGATCCGGGGGCCGCAGTCGCTGCATTCGCTCGAGCGAGCGGTGACCGCCCGCGACTTCCAGCTCGTCGCGCTGCACAGCTCAGGCGCGGTCGCGCGGGCGCGCGCGTTCACGAAGGCGAACCTCTGGCGGCACGCCCTGCCGGGGACGGTCTCGCTCCTCATGGTCCCGTACGTCCCGAACGACCTGCGCGTCGGCGGCGCCCTCACGACGGGAACGCTCGCCGAGCACCAAACGGACAACGCGTTGCTCGAGGTCTCCGCCGCGCTCGAGCGCCGGCGCCCCGCGGCGACGCTCGTCGAGGTGGGGTGGGCGCGCTACAAGTCAGTGAGCGTGCGAGCCCGCGTCGTCGTGCACCGGGAGGAAGACCTCGCGGCCGTCGAGAGGCGTGTGCGGGAACGGCTCCACGCGACGATCAACCCGCTGCCCACCCAGGGCACGCGCGGCTGGCGCTTCGGCGAGGCGCTCAGGGTCTCGAACGTCTACGACAGGCCGCTCGCCGAAGCCGGCGTCCGCTACGTCGACCGGGTCCGGCTGCTCGTCGACGAGGTCCCCGACGAAGAGGTGCTGTCGGTCGCGCCCGACCACTTCCAGCCGTCGACCTGGTACGCGGGAAGCCGCACGACGGTCTTCCGCTCGCTCAACGACGGCGAGGGCTGGGAGGTGGCGGCGCGGCTACCCGGCAAGAGCGTCGAGGTGGTCCGTGCGCACCCGCAGGTGCCCGGGCTGGTCGCGGCGATCTCCCGCCTCGACAACGAGGCGTCGCACCTCCAGATCTCCGTCGACTGCGGCGAGACGTGGCAGGAGGGCGTGCAGCTCGGCTTCGGCGTCGAGGACGTCGCGTGGTCGATGCGGGACCAGACCCCGCTGCTCTTCCTCGCTACCGACAAGGGGCTCTACGAGCTCACCCCGACGCGGGCCGGCGCGACGCCGTTGCAGGTCGTCGTGGACGCCGCCAACCCCGACCGCGGCTATTACTCCGTCGCCGTCGCCGCGGACCAGGCGGGGCGCGTCAACGTCGCGCTCGCCGCGCAGGACGCGGCCGGCACGTTCTTGTCGAGCGACGGGGGCCGGAGCGGCAGCTTCCGTTCGATCGGCCTCAACGGCGAGGACGTCCGCGTGCTCGCGGTGCAACAGGACGGGCCCCGTGCGTTCCTGTGGGCGGGCACCGCGTCCGTCGGCTCCGACGACCCCGGCAAGGGCTGCTACTCCTGGGAGCTCCGCGGTGAGGACAACCCGCCGGAGGGCTGGGTGCCGCGTCAGGTGGGGTGGCGCGGCGGCACGTGCTGGTCGATCGCGTTCCGCGGCGGGCTCGTCCTCGCCGCGACGCACAGCGCGGGGGTGCTGCGGCTCGACTCCGGGAGCCTGAACCCGCAGTGGATCGCCGCCGACGTGCGCTGCGGCCTCCCCCTGCGTGACCCGGGGCGGTTCCACCCGGTCCGCTCGCTCGCGACGGACCCCACGGCCACGCGGCTGCTGACCGCGGGGCCCGAGGGGCTCTGCCGCAGCGACGACTTCGGCGTCGCCTACCAGTTCGTCTCGGCGGCTGAGTTCACCGAGCGCGTGACGCTCCCGCCGACATGGCTGTTCTCCAGCGGCGAGCACGAGCTAGAGATGGTGAGCGAGCTTGCGGCAAGCTGAGATCCGGAGGCTCCTGCCCTCCGTCTTCGAACGCACGATCGACGGGGGCGGCCCGCTCGGGCCGGTGCTCGACGTGATGGAGCACCTGCACGAGCCGGCCGAGCGCGTGCTCGTCGAGCTCGACGCGTACCTCGACCCGATGCGCACGCGCGACGACGGCGTCCCGATGCTCGCGCGCTGGCTGGACCTCGACTGGCTGATGGTCGCGAACCCGGAGGACGCGCTGCCGAGCGACTTCGCCCCGCTAGCGTCGGGGACCGGCAGGATGCGCGCGCTGATCGGCTCGGCGGCGTGGCTGTCGAAGCTGCGCGGGACCGTCGACGGCCTCACGCGCTTCCTCGAGATCGCGACGGGCGTCCGCGGCTTCGCCGTCTACGAGAACGTCACGGCCGATTCCACCGCGCACCCGTTCCACCTGCTGGTGTCCGTCCCGGCCGCCGCGCGCGGCTACGAGGCGATGGTCCGCCGGATCCTCGAGGCCCAGAAGCCCGCTTATGCGACGTACGAGCTTTCGATGCAACCCGGACAAGAGGAGGAGGTCACCGATGGCTAAGTGGTGGGCGATAACGGGTCCCGCCAAGACCGAGCTGACCAACGGGGTCGGCGAGGCCGCGTTCACCGTCACGAACGTGACGGCGACCGCGGTGCGCGGCCTCGTCAGGGTCATGCCGGAGGGCACGGCCAAGCCGGAGATGTTCAAGGTCGTCGGCGAGAGCACGCTCGATTGGGCCCCCAACGAGACGAAGCAGGTGACGGTCCAGATCAACGGCCAGGGCGCGCCGCCCGGCTCGTACGTGTTCACGTTCGCGGTCGTGTCGGAGGCCGACCCCAGCGAGCTCTCGGACCGGCTGTCGTCCGCGTTCGACGTGGGGGCCGCGCCTGCTGCGAAGAAGTTCCCGATAGGGATCCTCGTCGGGATCGTCGCCGGCGTCCTCGTGATCGGCGGCGTGCTGTTCTGGCTGCTGAGCCGGGGTGACGACGGCACGCCGGCTGCGGCGACGACCGCGTCCCCGGCCGCGGAGTCGCCGCCACCCGCGGAGACCCCCACACCGGCGCCGCCGGAGCCCCCGCGCGCAGACTGCCTGGGGTACGACCCGAACGCTCTCAACCTCGTCCCGGAGCCCGGTGGCTACCTGATCACCGACGGCGGGTCGCGCATGCTCTTCCTGACGGACCCGACGAACGCGAACAACGCCTACCGCGTGGCGAGGTCGTTCTCGCAACATTGCTTCATCGGCCGGAGCAACCCCAGGCCGAACCGCCGCGACTACATCGTCGAGTACTGGCTCGACCCGTCGGGGATCGCGACGCCGCCCGAGGACGCGTGCACGACCTACGACCGCGGCGCCCTGCAGGTGGTCGACCAGGGGGCCCAGGGGTTCGTCGTAACGGACGGTGGGGGACTCCAGGTCCTCGTCGACAACGAGCAGGACGCGCAGCTCGCCCGGCAGCTCGCTCGGTCGTTCACGCGCCGCTGCTTCATCGCCGAGGGCACGCCGGACGAGGTGGAGTACTGGCTGTGACGCGGGAGCGCGCATGAAGGTCGTGATCGTCGTCCTCGTCGTCGTGCTGCTCCTGTTCGTCGCCGCGCTGGGGATCGGCGCCGGGCAGGACCGCGGCGACGGGGACGCCGGCCGGGACGGCATCGCGGCGTGGCTCGCCGACCGGTTCCTGCGCCCCGTGCCGGCGGTGGAGCCGGACGAGCTCTCCGCGGGCTGCCGGCAGGGGAGCGTTCTCCTCGTCCCCGCGGGCGGCAGCTGCACGGTCGGCGTCGCCGAGTCCTCGAGGTTCTCGCGCGAGCTGAGGCTCGTGGCTACTGCCGGCGCCGCGCGTCTGGCGCTGGCCCGGGACGAGGGGCTCGACGTCGAGGTCGACGTCGCTCCTGGTGACGACGCGCGTGCCGAGATCGACCTCGGGCGCGACGAGGCGACCGTCGCCGTCATCTGTACCGCCGTCGAGGCATGTGTGCTGGAGGTCGCGTCGTGATCGTGGTTGCGCAAAGCGGGCCGAGAAGAAAGGAGAAGTGTGATGCCGTTGAGTGACGGAACCGCATTCTTGTTCGGGTGCATCGGGGGAGCGCTCCCCGACGTCGTCAAGCTGATCCAGAGCAAGACCGAGATGCCCACGTACTTGAAGAAGCCGTGGTGGTACGTCGTCTTCGTGATCACCGTGGCGCTCGGGGGCCTCGTCGCCGGCTTCCTGCTCGAGCCGAACACCCGCGTCGACGCGGTCGCGTACGGGTTCAGCGCGCTGGAGATCATCCGCAGGATCGGCGGTTCGGCCCTCGGCGGGAACGGCGGCACCCCCGGCACGCGGACGACCGACCTCGCCGCGACGCCCCCGCGGGTCCGCGACTACCTGGCCTGAGCGACAGCGAGCGGAACCGGTCTCGGGCGGCGGCGATGGATGAGCTGAGGCGTCCCCTGTTCGTCCTGGCGATCGTGCTGATGGCGATCGTCGTGCTGTTCGAGATCGGTTCCGCCGCGCTCGTGAAGGGGGTCGCGCCCGCCGCCGGCCAGCTGCGCGACATCGCCCTGGAGGAGGCCAACCGCGACCCCGACGACGAGCTCGAGCCCGAAGACGTCACGGACGGCGACGTCGTCGCCCAGCTCGAGGAGCTGAGCCGGGACGAGGACCCGCCGGGGCGCGCCATCCAGTACATGGCGTTCCTGGACGGCCTGCTCCTCTACGCGGTCGGGATGATGGGCCTCAGCCTGGTGGCGCCGGAGCGCATCCAGGGGCGGGTGCAGGGGATCGTCGGGCTGATCCTCTCGATCCTTCTGGTCATCGGCCTGATCATCGCGATCGTCTTCGCGGTCGTGCTGCTGATGATCATGGTCGGGCTCCTCACGGCCGTGCCGTTCGGGACCATCGCCTACTTCGCTATCTACGGGTTCTTCGACCGAACCGGGGCGTCGGTCGTCCTCGGCCTGATCATGCTGCTGAAGCTCGGCTTCTGCGTGTGCCTGGTGCTGGCGCAGCAGCGGTTCCTCCAGAACAAGAGCATCGTGCTGCTGACGCTGACGTCGCTGCTGGCGAGCGTGATCGTCGCGTTCCTCCACGGCATCGTCCCGCTGTTCCTGGTCTCGATCACCGACGGGATCGCGGCGATCGTCATCGCCATCCTGGCCATCATCTGGGCGATCGTGATGTTGATCGCCTCCATCGTCTCGATCGTGAAGCTGATCCTTTGACCATCCGGGAGGCCGAGA
>DASQDO010000472.1:0-1543 GCA_035634135.1 Actinomycetota bacterium | reverse complement strand
GGGACGGGGCCCGAGGAGAAGTCGCTCCGGCGCGCGGCCGCACGCATCCCGCAGCGCGTGGTCTTCGCCGGTCGCGTCCCCGACGCCGATGCCCCGGCCCTCTACGCCGCCGCGGACGTCTTCGCGCTCCCGGTCGCCGACCGCTGGCGAGGGCTCGACACGGAGGGCCTCGGAGTCGTCCTGCTCGAGGCCGCCGCCTGCGAGGTCCCCTGCGTGACGGGACGTTCCGGAGGCACGCCCGAGGCCGTCGTCGACGGCGTCACGGGGTTCGTCGTCGACGCGCGGGAGGAGCGGCGTCTGACTGATGCGATCGTCCGGCTCCTCGAGGACCGCGACCTCGCCCGGAAGATGGGCCGCGCGGGTCGCAGGCATGTGGCGGACGAGTTCGGGGGACGGGTACCGGAGCCGCTGACCCAATGGCTAGAGTAGTCAAGGCAACCAACGACTAGGAGGAATCCATGCGCGTCACCGTGTCCGCCCCCGGGGAGGACCTGAAGCCGGCCGACGTCGACGCCATCACCGCGGACCTCGAGAAGATCGGCCGCCGGCTCAACGGCTTCAGCGAAGAGGTGGTCGCGAACGTACGCGTGAGCCACGCGCAGAACGCGCAGCGCGTGCCGGGGCACCACGTCGTGCTCGAGGTCCACTACGGTCCCAACCACCTCATCGCGAAGACCGAGAACCCCGACATGGGGATGGCCGTGCGCGAGGCGCGAGAGGAGATCCTCCGCCAGATAAACGACCGCTCGACCGGCGGTCACAGCTCGCAGGCGAAGGGAAGGTAGTCACGGCGACGGGCGG
Source organism: Actinomycetota bacterium (assembly GCA_035634135.1). Taxonomy (GTDB): domain Bacteria; phylum Actinomycetota; class CADDZG01; order CADDZG01; family WHSQ01; genus JALZEG01. The sequence continues at coordinate 742 of DASQDO010000472.1, read as the reverse complement.
CCTCGGCCGGACGCCGGGGGCATGAAGGAGCAGGGCCCCGCGGGACGGCGCGACCGCCGCGAGGACATCCTCGCGGCGAGCCTGCACCTGTTCGCCGAGAAGGGCTTCCACGGCACGTCGATGCGCGACATCGCGCGCGAGGCGGACATCACGGAAGGCCTGATCTACCACTACTTCTCGGGCAAGCGCGATCTCTTCCGGGCGATCATCGAGGAGCGTTCGTTCCTGCCGTTGCTGCGCACGCTTCCCGAGCTAGCCGCGCAGCTCGACCTGCGCGCGCTGCTGATCGTGCTGGCGCGCGGGTTCTTCGACGTGCTGCGCGAGAACAAGGAGCTGACGCGGCTCCTCCTGCAGGAGGTCCAGGTGTTCCCGGAGGAGAAGGAGGCGTTCTTCTCCGACTTCTTCAGCGAGTCCATCGAGCAGCTCGCGCAGGTGTTCGACGGGCGCATGAACGAGAGGGCGCGGGGTCAGGTCGACCCTCAGATGGCCGCGCGGCTGTTCTTCAACTCGCTGCTGGCGTTCTTCGTCGAGCAGGAGATCCTCGGCGGCAAGCAGGTCCTGCCGGCCGACGAGGGCTCGTACATCGAGCACCTCGGGGAGATGTTCGTGAAGAGGATGGGGCCGGGCCGCCCCAAGCCGTCGCTCGTACGGTAGGGCGGCCCGGCAAGACCTGCTAGATCAGCGCGTCGACCTTGTCGAGGACCGTCGTGCGGCCCTTCGTGTCGGCCTCGTAGCGACGGAC
>DASQDO010000471.1:0-4990 GCA_035634135.1 Actinomycetota bacterium | reverse complement strand
CGATAGGTCTCGAGGATCACGGGGAACGACTCGTGCTTCGCCGCGGCCTGCAACAGCACCGCGCTCTTCTGACGCTGCTGCCACAGCGGGGTCCGGGTCCCGGGCCGCCTCTTCGGCAGGAGCAAGGACCGGGCCGCGCACTCGCGGAACCGGCTCGCGAAGAGGGCCGAGCCGCCGACCTGGCCGAGCACGACGTCCTCTATCTCCTCGGGCTCGAACAGCACGGATTCGCCCGGCGGCGCGTCGTCGGCCTCCGGCACTCGCACGACGATCCCGTCGTCGGTGTACATGCACTGGACCTCGAGGCCGAGCCGCTCGCGGAAGCGCGCCTCGATCGCCTGCGACCACGGCGCGTGCACGCGCGCGCCAAAGTACGAGTGGATGCACACCCGCCAGTCGCCGAGCTCGTCGCGGAACCGCTCGATCACGATCGTGCGGTCGTCGGGCAGCGCGCCCGTCGCCTCGCGCTGCTCCTTCAGGTACGAGACGAGGTTCGACGTCGCGAACGCGTCGAGCCCGGCCCCCTCCAAGCGACGCTTCTGCTCCTCGGGCTTGGCAGCCGAGACCTCGCGGACGAACTCTCCGAGCGCGCGCCCCAGCTCGACCGGACGGCCCGGCGCGTCCCCGTGCCAGAACGGCATCTTCCCGGGAGCGCCCGGGGCGGGCGAGACGATCACGCGGTCGTGCGTGATCTCTTCGATCATCCAGCTCGACGCGCCGAGCAGGAAGACGTCGCCGGGACGGCTCTCGTAGACCATCTCCTCGTCGAGCTCGCCGACGCGCGCCGCCTTCTCGCCGACGAGGAACACGCCGAACAGCCCGCGGTCCGGGATCGTCCCACCCGACGTCACGGCGAGGTGCTGCGCGTTCCCGCGCGGGGTGAGCTCGTTCGACGACCGGTCCCAGTTGAGCCGCGGCCGCAGCTCGGCGAAGTCGCTCGACGGGTAGCGGCCCGAGAGCATGTCGAGGACGCTCTCGAGACCGGCCCGCGGGAGGTCGGCGAAGGGGGCCGCGCGCTTCACGACGGCTTCGAGCGCGTCTACTTCCCACGGCTCCATGGCGACCATCGCGACGATCTGCTGCGCGAGCACGTCGAGCGGGTTGCGCGGGTAGCGAAGCTCCTCGATCGCCCCCTCGCGCATCCGCTGGATGACCACGGCGCACTCGAGGAGGTCGCCGCGGAACTTCGGGAAGAACACGCCCCGGCTGACGGCGCCGACCTGGTGGCCGGCACGCCCGACGCGCTGGAGGCCCGACGCGACGGAGTCCGGAGCCTCGACCTGGACGACGAGGTCGACCGCGCCCATGTCGATGCCGAGCTCCAACGAGCTCGTCGCCACGACGGCCGGCAGCCGGCCGGACTTGAGGTCGTCTTCGATCAGGAGACGCTGCTCGCGGCTCACGCTTCCGTGGTGCGCCCGGGCGATGAGCTCGTCGGCGAGCTCGTTCAGACGCGAGCACAGCCGTTCCGCGAGCCGCCGGGAGTTCGCGAACACGATCGTCGAGCGATGCGCCTTGACGAGGTCGAGCAGCGCGGCCTCGACGTGCGGCCACACGCTGTTCTTCGCCTCCGGCCCGCTGACGTTCCCCTGCCGCTCCCCGCCCACCCCCTCGTCCAGCGGCTCGCCCATCTCGGACATGTCCTCGACCGGCACGACGACGGAGAGGTCGAACTCCTTCTCGCTCGGGACCGCGACGACGTCGACGGCCCGCGGCCCCCCGAGCCAGCGCGCGACCTCGTCGTGCGGGCGGACGGTCGCGCTCAGCCCGACACGCTGCGCCGGCTTGTCGAGGAGCTCGTCCAATCGCTCGAGGCTCAAGGCAAGGTGCGAGCCGCGCTTCGTCCCGGCGACTGCGTGGACCTCGTCGACGATCACGGTCTCGACCGTGCGCAAGGTCTCGCGCGCCGCGGACGTCAGCAGGAGGAAGAGCGACTCCGGCGTCGTGATCAGGACGTCGCTCGGCTTCGAGGCGAAGCGCCGGCGGTCCTCCTGCGGCGTGTCGCCGGTCCGCACCGAGACCGAGATCTCGGGCGGCGGCAACTCGAGCCGCACCGCGGCCCCCCTGATCCCACTCAACGGCGAGCGCAGGTTCCGTTCGATGTCGACCGCAAGCGCTTTGAGCGGGGACACGTACAGCACGCGCACACCCGGCGCCGCATCGGCGGGCCGGGGCTGCGACAGCCGGTCGATCGACCACAGGAACGCGGCGAGCGTCTTGCCCGACCCCGTCGGGGCCACCACGAGCGCGTCCCGGCCCCCGCTGATCGCATCCCACGCACCCACCTGGGCGGCCGTGGGCGCGTCGAACGCGGATTCGAACCACGCTTTCGTGGGGGCCGAGAACCTCGCCAGCACGTCCGTCTTCGTCACCCGTCCATCATGCCGGGCGCGGCCCCCTAGGCGCGGGCCCAGACCCTCGACACGGGCGGCTCGCCGTCGAGGAAGACGTAGCTCAGCGTCACCTCGGCCCCCTCGGGGATGAGCCCGTTGGCGTCGAGCGCCTCGGCGTACAGCGCGAGCTGGTCGTGCTCTGTGTCCACCTCGAACCGCCGCCCGGTCTTGAAGTCCACGATCTCGATCCCGCCGGGAGCTTCGTACACCGCGTCGATCCGGCCCCGGACGAACCTCCCGTCCCGCTTCAGCGTGAACGGGAGCTCGACCATCGGCTCGCCCGACGGCAGCACCGCGAGCGCCCGGTCGCCGTATCCCGACGCCTCCCAATGCGACAGCAGGCCGTCGCGCACGTCGCCGGCGTCGACCCGGCCGGGCTCGTCCAGCTCGCTCTCGTCGGGGAACGCAGCCATCCCCCGGGAACGCTCCTCGATCATCCGGTGCACCTCCGTCCCGAGCCGGCGTGCCCTCGTCGGCCGGTCCGGCAAAGGCCGCACGAGGTCCCAGGCAGCGATCTCACCCTTGCCGAGCCGGACCTGCGACGTCGCCGAGACGAACTCGGGAACCCGCGGCTCGGCGGGCCGCCGCGGAGCGACGGCCGCGGCGATCACCTGGAGGTCCTGCTCGAAGGAAGCGACGAGCTGCTCGGCCTCAGCCCGCTCGTCCCCCGGCAGCTCGGACAGGAGCGACTCGACGGTGGTCTCGCCCGCGACCACCGCGTCGGCCGCGGCCCCCCATCCCTCGGGGAACAGCTCGTCCTCGATCCCGATCCGCGGAGCGGGCGGCCACACCCGGCGGTCCTCCATCGCCCGGAACAGCGGGTTCTCGTCGGGGGCGTCGGCTCGCGACACGCAGTCGACGAGGTCGCCCGCTCCGGGAGCATCGCCGGTCCGATCGCTCGTGAGCTCGGCGAGCTCGTTCCAGAACGGCGACGGCCCCTTCGGCTGCTTGTCGCGCCCGTACCACCACGACGCCGTGACCGCGAGGTTCTGCTTCGCCCGCGTGAGCGACACGTAGAACAGCCGCCGCTCGTCTTCGAGCACACGGTCGCGCACGGCCTTCTGGAAGTCGCCGAGCTTGCCCTCGAACTTCGGCAGGTGCTCCGAGTCCTCACGCACCTCGTACGGGAGCTCGGAGTAGCTCGTCAGCGGGTTCGACGCCCGCGTGTTCGGGAAGATCGAGAACACGGGATCGCCCGTCCTGCCGACGGCGGCCGCGACCGACGGGACGAACACGCACTCGAACTCGAGCCCCTTCGCGGTGTGGACCGTCATGAGCTTGACCGAGTCCTGGTCCGCGGGCTGCGTCGCTTCGAGCGTCTCCTCGGCGTCCTCGGCCGCGTCGAGATAGGCGATGAAGCTCCGCAGCGACGCCTCACCCTCGACCGGCGCGAACGACGCCACCTGGTCGAGGAAGTTCGAGACGTTCTGCTTCGCGCTCGGCGCCGCCCGTGACGACGACGAGTCGAGCGCGTCGACGATCCCGGCCTGACGGATGACCTCCTGGACGAGCTCGAGCAGCGACGCGTTCGACTTCTTGCGCAGCGCCGCGAGCCTTTCCGAGAATGCCCGCAGCCGCCGCTTCGCCTCGGCCCCCAAGTCCTCGATCTCGTCCACGTGGGCCAGCGCCTCGGTCAACGAGAAGCCGACGTCTCCAGGCTCGACGTCGCGAGCGGCTTCCTCATCGCCACCGGCGAGCTGAACCTTGAGGTCGAAGTTGCGCGCCGCGGCCCACCGCGCGAGCAGCGAGAGGTCGCGGTAGTGGATGCGCCAGCGGGGGCCGAGCAGGATCCGCCCCAGCCACCGGTTCGCGCCCGGCTTGGTCTCGAGCGCCCGCAGCCACGCCACGATCTCGGTCACCTCGGGGGTCTTGAGCAGACCGCCGAGCCCCACGACCTCGACGGGGATCTCGTGCTCCTCGAGGGTCTGGAGCAGCATGTCCATCGCGGCCTTGCGCCGCACGAGGATCGCTACGTCCTTCCAAGCCACGGGGTCGCGCCCCTCCGCGAGCACCTGGCCGTGCAGCTCCTCGCAGCGTGACGCGATCCACTCGGCCTCGGCACGTTCGTCGGTGAACAGCCCGACTTCGACCCGGCCCTCGCCGTTCGCGCCGTGCGCCCGCAGGGGGTCGCCCGGCCGCCGCGATGCGTCGATCGGGTCGACGACCCGGTTCGCTACCTCGAGGATCCGCCGGCCCGAGCGGAAGTTCTCCGACAGCGACACGGGGTCGTACACGACGCCGTCGGAGCGCGGGAAGTCGTAGGGGAAGCCGATGAGGTTGTACATCGTCGCCCCGCGCCAGGCGAAGATCGCTTGGCGTGCGTCTCCGACGGCCGTCACCGCGCCGCCGGGCCCCACGAGCTCCTGCAACAGCTTGCGTTGTGCGACGTTCGTGTCCTGGTACTCGTCGAGGAGCACGAACGGATACCTGCGCCGGTACGAGTCGCGGATCTCGGGGTTCGTCTGCAGGACCTGGACGGCCTTCGTGACCTGGTCCCCGAAGTCGATCCGCCCCGTCCTCTGCTTCGCGGCGACGTACGCGCCGACCGCGCGCACGAGCTCCTGCCGTTTCGCGGCGGTCTGCACGATCTTGTCGTC
>DASQDO010000470.1:0-8311 GCA_035634135.1 Actinomycetota bacterium | reverse complement strand
CGTTCTCGCCGACGACGATCAGCGTCGGCACGTCGATCGACGCGAGGTCGCCCGTCGAGTCTGGTCGTCCCTTCATCGCCTCGAGCGCCCCGATGTAGCCGGCGGGGGAGTTCTCCATGAGCGATCGCACGTTAGCGACGACGTCGGGCTTCTTCTCGCGCGTCGGCTCGCCGAGCAGCGCGCCGACCAACCCGTCCGTGAGCGCGCCCGGCCCCTGCTCGCGCACCAGGCCCTGCTGGTTCGTGCGCTTCTCGATGTTCTCGGGTGCGTCCGCTTCGGCCCGCGTGTCGGCGAGCACGAGCGCTGACACCGACGAGCGGTACTTGCGCAGGAACGCGAACGCGACGTAGCCGCCGAGCGAGAGACCGGCAAGCACGACTCGGTCGATGCCGAGCTCGTCGAGCACGGCCTTGAGGTCGTCGGCGAACGAGTCGACCGAGTAGACCGAGGCGTCGTCGGGCCCGTCGGACGCTCCGAAGCCCATGAGGTCGGGGGCGATGAAGCGCCAGCGGTCGCCGAGCGACTCGATCTGGGGCTCCCACATCTGCGCGCGCAGGGGGAACGCGTGCACGAGGAGCACCGGTGTTCCCGCGCCTCCCGTGTCGATGTATTCGATGCGCCTGGAGTCGACGGTGACGCTCGGCATGATGTGGGCCTCCCGGAAAGACGGTCTCAGTCGGCCCCGAGGATAGTCGCTAGCCCCCCGCCGACCTCTCCGGGTCCACGACCGAGAGCCGCGGGGACTTCAGCTCGCTCGTCTCGCACGGGACGTGGATCGCGAAGCACGTCCCGCCCGACGACGAAGAGACGTCGATGTGGCCGCCCATCGCCTCGACCAGCTGACCGACCACGAAGAGCCCGAGCCCGGCCCCCTCGCGTCCCGCAGCCGTCTCCTCCACGCGGGTGAACGCGTGGAACATCGTGTCGCGCTTCTCGGCCGGGATCCCGGGGCCGTCGTCCTCGACCTCGATCGTGATGCCGCCCCGGTCGGCCCCCGCGGTAACCGAGACGCGAGTCCGCTTCGGCGTGTACTTGTACGCGTTCTCGACGAGGTTCCTTACGACCTGCGAGATGCGCGCTCCGTCGACGACGCAGGTGAGCGGCTCGACGAAGACCTCGAGCCGGTGATCCCGCCTCTTCGACGCCGCCGCGTCGAGAGCTCCCTGGACGGTCTCGCGCAGGTTGCACGGATGCGGGTGGAGCTTGAGGTTGCCGCCCTGGAGCTGCGACGTGAGCAGCAGGTCGTCCACCATCCGCGCGAGCTGCCGTCCCTGCTGCGCCGTCATGTCGAGCAGGCCGTTCTTCTGCTCGGGCGTCAGCGTGTCGGCGCGCTTCCGGACGGTGTCGATCCCGCCGATGAGCGCCGTGAGGGGGCCGCGGATCTCGTGCGACGTGATCGCAAGGAAACGGTCCTTCAGCCGGTCGAGCTCCGCGAGCCGCAGACCCTGCACGCGCAAGGCCTCGCTCTGCGCGTGCCAGTTCTCGGCCATCGACCCGGTCACTCCGGCGATGAGGAACGACAGGCACATCACGAAGACGTAGGTCGAGAGGTCGAACGCCTCTCCCCGGATGTCGGCGACGTGGACGGACTGGGCTGCGAAGAAGACCGCCACCGCGGCTGCGGCCCCCACTGCCCCTCGGAAGCGGTACCGGAGCGCGCCCTCCATCGGCACTACGAACAGCAGGGCCCAGGTCGCGTAGGGGTCCTCGAACGAGAACACCCACACGATCCCGCCGATCACGAGCGCGTCGAACGCGAACGCGAGGTCTCCGAGGCGGCGCTGGGCGGCAACCGTGTCCACTCGGCCCTGGACGCCCCAGATCACGAGGTTGCCGACGGCGAGCGCGCCGATGAGAGCCCACGCGGCGATCTCGGTCGCCCGGCTCGGGTAGCCCTCCTGCAGCGCGATCGACAGCGCGCCGAAGGCGGCCCCGAACCACCGGACCCGCGTCATGCCCCGTTCGAGACGGCGCAACTCGGTCAACCTGGCCATGTCTAGATTCTCGGCGCGAATCCAGCGCGAAGAAAGAGGCCCCCGGCGGACCGGGGGCCTCTTTTTGTCTCGGTTGGGACCGTTACGCGGCCCGGCGTATCGGACGCTCCGTGCCGCGGCCGAGGATCTCGGCGACGTGCTCGAAGACCTTCGGCGTGGCGTAGCCGGCGGCCGAGATCATCAGGCCCGTGCCGATGTAGGCCATCAGCTCGTTGCGCACCGGGATCTCCCACTGGGCGAAGAGCGAGAACTCGAGCGCCCATGCCACCGTCGCCCCGAGGGCCAGCGTGAGGATCGATACGACCTTCGAGAGGTCGACGTACTCGGTCACCATGTCGACGAGCTTGAACGTCCCGATCCCGAGCAGAACCACGATCGCGAACTCGTACACCTTTGCACCTCCGGCTCTCAGGACGGCCATTCCGTCCTGTGCGAGTCGTTGGACGCCGGTAGTGGGTCCGGGTTACAGCTTGCCCTTGGGCGATCATTCGCCGACGCGAAATAGCCCGTACGGACTATTGGCTCGCAGGGGGTCGAGGGTGGACACTGCCTGCAGGGCGGGGGTCCAGTCGCATTCGCCGCCGCAGCCATCCGACGCACTGCCCGCGCGTCGGAGATCCCCGCCCTCTTTTCTCGGGCCGCTCCGCTTCGGCGGGGCGGCCCTCGTCTTTTCTAGCGGGACCCGTCTCCCTGCACGGTGACCGGGAAGTTCACGCGTGCGACCTCGTTGTCGTCGAGCGTGAAGACGAGCGTGTAATCGTCGGCCGAGTACTGGAAGTCGAGGTCCGCGACCTCGTCCTCCAGACGCTCCACGTGGGCCCTGGTCGCGATGTGCAGCTCGCGCGGCAGGCTCTCGTAGATCACGCCTCCGCCCGGTCCCTCGAGCCGCCACTGCTCCGTGAAGGTGCCGTGGTCGTCCGTCCAGCCGCGCATGACGAGGAACACACCCGCGCGCCCCGGCTCGTCGTGCAGGAGCACCTGGTTCTCGAGGTGCGGGTGCAGCTTGCCGCCGCGGTTCATGAACAGCTCCCGGTCGATCACCTTCGCGTACTGCAGTCGCGCTCCCATGGGCCCCCTTTAGACCTTTGCTTCGTATCGAGTGATGCGGACTCCGAAGTCCTCGAGCTCGCGGCGCAGGGTATCGAGGCCTGCGGCCTGGACCGGCGCGAGCACTCCGCGTTCGGCGTAGTCGCGGCCCGCCATCGTCACGGCCGCGGCCGCGAGGGTCTTCCCCGTGAGCCCGTAGACGTCGGTACCGGTGAGGACGACGTTGCGCCACCCGCCGTCGGCGGTCGTGGCCTCGGCGAGGATCGTCCACTTGCCGCGCTCGCGGGCGGCGTCGCCCGGCCCCTCCGGCAGGCGGTCGATCGCCTTCGTCGCGAGCGACCTCACGGCGTCGTTGGACAGCAGTGCGGTCACCGCGGGCATCGCCGCCTTCATCCCGATCCGCTGCCAGGTCCCGGCGGTCGAGTACGTGCGGAACGAGCTCAGCTTCGCGTGCAGCGGCGCGAGATGGCAGCTCGCGAGCGGGAACGAGACCGCGGCCTGCGGCCCCAACGGTGGGGGCATGGGGGCCCAGCGCGTCTCCTGCGCGGTCCTCACCCGGTGCGTCTTGCCGTCGACGGTCCAGCGCGCCTTCGACGGGACGATCCCGAGCACCGAACGAAGCGTCCCGGCGGACGCCTGGCTCGGGAACGCATAGGTGAGCGCGAGCTCGGGGAGCTCGAGGCCGTCCGCCGCCAGCGCGACGGCGACGTCGCCCGGCACCTCGTCGAAGCCCATCGCCGGCGCCATGGCGATCCCGGCGTGCAGGGCGTCCTCGTGGCGGTCGCGGATCAGCCGCTCGATGAACGGCCCCTCCCCGGACGAGTCGACGTAGTGGACGCCGGCGCGCAGCGCCGCCTCGACCGCGGTGTGCCCGAGCTGGAGGAAGGGCCCTACGCACGTGACGAGCACCTTGACGCCGGCGAGAGCATCCGTGAGGCCGTCCACGTCCGTCGCGTCGACGACGCGGACGGCGGAGGCCCCGGTCTCCTCGGCGAGCTTCTCGAGCTTCGAACGGTTCCGCCCCGCCACCACGAAGTCTGCGCCGCGGTCGGCGAGCGCCCGAGCGGTGATCTTCCCCGTGTACCCCGTAGCGCCGAACAAGAGGATGTCGGGCATGTTTTTCAGCCTACCCTTGTCGCCATGCCCGTCACGGTCCACCTGATCCGTCATGGCCAGGTCGAGAACCCGAAAGGCGTCATCTACGGGCGCCTCCCCGGATACCACCTGTCCGAGCGCGGGGTCCGTCAGGCGCGCGGCGCAGCGCAGCACCTGAAGGACGCGGACCTGGCGACGATCTGGGCGAGCCCGCTGGAGCGCGCGCAAGAGACGGCCGCGGAGATAGCCGCGCCGCACGGCCTCGAGATCGTGACCGACGACCGGCTGATCGAGAGCGGCAACACGTTCGAGGGCGTCGGCCGGACGGTGTGGCATCTGTTCAGCAACCCGGCGCACTGGTGGCGCTTCCGCAATCCGCTGAAGCCGTCGTGGGGCGAGTCGTTCGCCGAGATAAGGGTGCGGATGATGTCGGCGATCACCGAAGCGGCCGCGGGGGCCGAGGGCCGCGAGATCGCCATCGTGTCGCACCAGACCCCGGTGATCGTCGCGCGGCTCGCGCTGGCGAAGCGGAGGGTGCCTCCGTGGCTCGGGGGCGCTCCCTGCGAGACCGGGTCGGTGTCGACGCTCGTGCTGGACGACGGAGTTGTGCTGTCGGCTTCCTACTTCTCGGCCGAGGCCACGGACTCCTGATCGTCCGAGTCGTCGTCGGGCGCGGCGGCTTCGAGCAGCGGCGACGAGCACACCGGACAGATCGGTGTGCTGTCCGCGTCGACGTAGACAGTGCGTTGACAGACGGTGCAGAAGCCCGCTAGCGCCATAGGGGAAAGGTAGCCTGCCTCGGGTCGGTAGTGGAACAGGGAATCTTTGGGGCGCGGGGCCGCCTCGGCGGGACCCCAAGGAAGGAAGGCGCGCACGTGGCAACGTCGTACGACGTCGTGGTCGTGGGGGCCGGTCACAACGGCCTCACCTGCGCCGCGTACCTTGCCCGGGCAGGTCTCCGGGTCGTCGTCCTCGAGCGCACCGAGCGGATCGGCGGAGCGTGCGTCACCGAGGAGCCGTGGCCCGGTTTCCGCATCTCGACCGCGTCGTACTCGCTCTCGTTGCTCGAGCCCGGCATCGTCGCCGACCTGGGCCTGAAGCTCGACGTGCGCATCAAGGACCCCGAGCTGTTCGCCCCGTTCCCCGACGGCGGTGGGCTGGTCCTTCCCGTCGACCCGCGGGCGCGCCACGAGGCGATCGCCGGCGTCTCCAAGAAGGACGCGGACGCGTACCCGCGCTTCGTCGAGCTGTTCGAGGAGGCGTCGCGCCGGCTCCGGCCGTTGCTGTCGTATCCGGCGACGCGCAAGCAGGCGCGCCGCGCCTTTCGTCAGTCCGACGTCGACAAGCTCTTCGCCAAGACCGTCGACGGGTCGATCGCCGACCTCTGCGAGGAGTACTTCGAGTCCGAGCTCATGCAGGGGCTGATGGCGTCGCAGGGGATCATCGGCTCCGCGGCCGGCCCCCGCACCCCGGGCACCGCGTACGTCTACCTGCACCACGCGTTCGGGCTCGCCGCGGGGGAGCCGGGGGCATGGGGGTTCGTGCGCGGGGGCATGGGCGCGATCACGGCTGCGCTCGCCGACGTCGTGCGCGCTGCCGGGGGTGAGATCCGCACCGAGGCGCCGGTCGAGCGGGTCAAGTTCGAAGCGCGCCGACGGGTGGCGGGAGTCGTGCTCGAATCGGGCGAGGAGATCGAGGCGCGTACCGTTTGCTCGAACGCCGACCCGAAGAGGACGCTCTCGTTGCTGGCCGATGCGGCGTTGCCTCCCGAGCTGTTGGAGGACGTCGGCCTGCTCCCGACCGAAGGCACCGTCGTGAAGGTGAACTGCGCGCTCGGCGCGCTGCCGCGCTTCCGCGGGATGGGCGACGCGAAGGAGCCGGGGCCCGAGCACCTGGGCACGGTCACGATCTCGCCGTCGATCGCCTACCTCGAACGAGCGTGCAACGACGCGGCCGAAGGCCGCCCGGCGCGCGAGATGTTCTGCGAGGCGTGGATACAGACCGCGTCGGAGCCGGAGCTCGCGCCCGCGGGCAAGCACACGCTGTCGGTGTTCGCGCAGTACGCGCCGTACGAGCTCGCGGAAGGGACGTGGGAGCAACGCCGCGAGGAGATCGGCGACCTCGTGCTGGCTGCGCTCGAGCAGTACGCGCCGGGACTCACGAACCTCGTCGAGGGCCGGATGGTGATGGGCCCGCCTGACCTGGAGGCCCGCTACGGGCTCACCGGCGGCAACATCTTCCACGGCGAGATCCTGCCGGACTGGCTGTTCGACAAGCGGCCGGTGTCGACGTGGCACCGCCACCGCTGGCCGGTAGCGGGTCTGTACCTGTGCGGCTCAGGGGCGCACCCGGGTGGCGGAGTCTGTGGCGCGCCGGGCCGCAACGCAGCCCGCGCGGTACTCGAAGACCTGGTTGCATCCGGGGACGGACTGGGCACCGTCCCCGCTACGTGACGCTCGGCAGCGGTTTGGTTGCGTTCCGCTTCGGGTAACCCTCTCCACCAGTAGAAGCCCATCGTCGGGGAGGTGAACGAACTTGGGTATTGGTGCAAGCCTCTTTCTGATCGCGATCGGTGCGATCCTGGCGTGGGCCGTCGAGGCCGAGCTCGCCGGCGTCGACCTGCAGACGATCGGCGTGATCCTCCTCGTCGTCGGAGTCCTCGGGCTCGTCATGTCGATGCTTTTCTGGAGCAGCTTCGCCCCGTTCCGCCGCACGGAGGAGCGCACGGTCGTCCGCGACCGCGACGTGATCTAGCAAGCTCACAGAAAGGGGCGGCCACACCGGCCGCCCCTTTTTCGCGCCGCCGGAAGGATTACGAGTCCCTCCATGGCGAAGTCTCCGCCTCGTACCCGGCGGAAGACGAAGGAGTGGGACATGAAGCGGAGATTGACCCTCGGAGTGGTCGCGGCCCTCGCGGCCAGCGTGTGGGCGGCGCCGGTGGCGAGCGCCCAGCCGCAGGTGATCTGTTCGGCGAACAAGGTGCCGCCGCAGACGGTCGTCATCATCGGCGGCGGCGAGATCAACATCTACCCGGCGAACGGGGCCCCCTATGCCCTGTCCGTGGTCGGCTGGGCGCGAGACGTAGCGCTGTGCCTCGTGAACTCCGCGGCCGGCCCGACGCTCACGTGCGCGAAGGCGTACGTCAACAACCGGCCGACGGTGACGGTCGACCCGAACACGCTGCAGATCACGATCTCCTACGAGGACTTCCTCCAGACCGCCTGCGCGGTCTAGGCGAAACGAAGAAAAAGGGGCGGCCTCCGCAAGGGGCCGCCCCTTTCGCGTGCGCTGTCGCAAGTCTGACAACCCCGGTGTCACGACCGTGACCGCCGACGCGACTATGCGTAAGGAACAGTGGGCTGCACCGCGGGAGCGTCTTGCGCGACCGCTGGGCAAGGGAAGTGGGGGCGGTGCAGCCGGGCTGCCCGCCCGGAATCCTCGAGCCGAATCCTAGGCGGGACGGTCTCGAGCGCACCGCCCCCCACCCATGCATGAAGGCGTCTCGCCGAGGCGACCCGCCCATGCGTGAACCTCGGCCGCGTGGGAAGAATCCGGGCCATGGATCACTTCTACGTGGGGTCCGTCGTGATCGACGTCAACGACCTCGACAAGATGCGTGCGTTCTGGCAGGAGGCCCTCGGGTACGTCGAGGACCATTCGTCCGACGACTGGGTCAAGCTGGTGGACCCCAAGGACAAGGGCGTGACGGTCTCGCTGCAGCTGGTCCCCGAGCCGCGCGAGGGCAAGAACCGGCTCCACCTCGACCTCTATGCCGAGGACCAGATGGCCGAGGTCGAGCGCCTCGAGGGCCTCGGGGCAGAGCGCGAGCGGGGGCCCAAGGAGGACGAGGACTTCGTGGTCCTGTCCGACCCCGAGGGCAACCTCTTCTGCGTCATCGACCAGAGCGCCACGGGCTAATCCGCGCGCCGGCGGGTTTGCTCGCTTAGCCTGCCCCTGCAACCGGACGGCGTCGGCCGTCGTCTCATCGCGCGGTCGGCCGCTCGAGCGGCCCAGTCATCGGAGGCAGAACATGTTGCGAGCTCGTCCCCGCCGGAGCGGGACGCTTCTGGGCATCGCCCTCGTGATCGCCCTCATGGGGGCCGCGTGCAGCGACGACGAGGGCCCGCCCGCGGCGGCCTCGGCCGCTCCTTCGGAAGCACCTTCCACGGCCGCCC
>DASQDO010000469.1:0-12937 GCA_035634135.1 Actinomycetota bacterium | reverse complement strand
CGGCGAGCGCGCTCGGCGCGTAGCCGAGCAGCTCGAGCGGGTCGACGTCACGGAACAGCTCGTAGTACTCGGGCCGCGGGGCGCTGAGGAAGACGCCGGTGCGGGTGCCGCGCAACGACGCCAGCGAGTAGCCGGCGTTCTCGACGGCCGCGCAGACGAGCTCTACCCGGGCGCGCTCTCGGTAGCCGAGCTCTTCGAGCATCCGACGGTCACCGCGATGGCGGCCGCGATCGACGCCCGGGCCGAGACCGCCGCGCCGGCACTGACGGGATTCGAGCTGTGACCTACGAAGACGTAGCGATCGTCGGGATCAGCGGGATCTTCCCCGAAGCGGGGGACCTGGCGGAGCTGTATCGGAACCTGGCCGGGGGCCGCGACAGCGTGCGGGCGCTGCCGCGCGAGCGAGTCGAGACCACGAGCGTGGACCCGAACCTCGACTATCCGACGGTCGGCTGCCTCGACCGCGTCGACCTCTTCGACCACAAGTTCTTCAACATCTCCCTGCGCGAGGCGGAGTACATGGACCCGCACCAGCGCGTGACGCTCGAGCTCGTGTGCGCGGCCGTCGAGAACGCCGGCTACTCGCTCGCGTCCCTGCGCGGCACCCGCACCGGCGTGTTCCTCAGCGCGCCGCGGCCCGAGTACTACGAGCTGTTCCGCGACGTCGACCCCTTGGAGCTGCTCGGCAACGCCCCGAGCGCGCTCGCCGGGCGCATCTCTTACGTCCTCGATCTCCACGGGCCGTCGCTCGTGATGGACGCGGGGTGTTGCGGCTCGCTCGTCGCGGTCGACGCAGCATGCCGCGACCTGCTCGCGGGCGAGGCGCGCTTCGCCATCGCCGGCGGGGTCGCGCTGACGGTCCTGTTCGAGCCGTCGACGACCACCGCCGCGTTCACCGAGATCATGTCCCCCGACGGCAAATGCCGGGCGTTCGACGCCTCGGCCGACGGGACCGCCGCGGGCGAGGGCGGCGCGGTCGTGGTGCTGAAGCTGTTGCGACACGCGCTCGAGGACGGCGACCAGGTGCACGCCGTGATCAAGGGCGTCGCCGTGAACCAGAACGGGTACCGGTCGAACGGGCTCAGCGCGCCGAGCCCCGCCGCCCAGGCCGAGGTGATCCGCGCCGCGTGGGCGAACGCCCGGGTCGAGCCGGCATCGATCGGATACGTCGAGGCGCACGGGTCGGGGACGCGGCTCGGCGACGTCATCGAGGTCCAAGGTCTGGTCGAGGCCTTCCGAGGCAGTGGCCGCACGGCACCGTGCCCCGTCGGATCGGTCAAGACGAACGTCGGCCACCTCGACCACGCGGCGGGGATCGCCGGGATGGTGAAGGCGATCCTGTCGCTGAAGCACGCGCAGCTGTTCCCGTCGCTGCACTACGAGTCGCCGAGCCCGCTGATCGACTTCGAGGACGCCGTCCGGGTGCAGGACGAGCCGGCGCCGTGGGCCGCGGCGTCGCCGCGGCGCGCAGGCGTCAGCTCGTTCAGCCTCGCCGGGACCAACGTCCACATGGTGCTGGAGGAAGCTCCCGCGCGTCCTGCCCCCTCGACTCGCGATGATGCGGAGCTCGTCACGATCTCCGCGAAGTCGGGGGCCGCGCTGCGGGACTACTGCCGCTCGTTCGCGTCGTTCGTGCGCGACACCGAGCACGACCTCGCGACGGTCGCGGCGACGCTCAATCGGTCGCGGGACGACCATCAGGTGCGCGCGGCGGCCGTCGTGGCGAGCAAGGACGAGCTCGTGTCGTGGCTGGAGGCGACCGCGTTCGGCGCGGAGTCGCTGCAGCCCGTCCCGCGCGAGGCCCGGCCCCTGGCGCTGCTGTTCTCGGGCGACGAGGAAATCCCGGGCCAGGCTTTCGAGACCATGCTCGACCACCTCTCGCCGGTGAGCAGCGCGGTCGAGATGCCCGAGGGCGCGGCCCCCGGGTTGCGACTGTTCGGCTGGCACCAGGCGCTGCACTCGTTGATCCGGTCGCTGGGGCTCACCGAGGCGTCGGTCCTCGGTTCGGGTGCAGGCAACCTCACCGTGCGCACGCTCGTCGCCGGGCTGGACGTCGAGGACGCAGCGCGCGAAGCCGCGGTCGTGCAGCCGTCGGCGCAGGTCGACGTAGAGAAGCTGGCGGCTGCGGTCACGCGGCTCGGCTCCGACGTCGTCTTCCTCGAGATGGGCGGCGACGGCGTCCTCGGCCGGTCGGTCCGCGCCGTGCGCCCGGAGGCCGACGTGATGCCGCTGCTGCGCGGGGGCCGTTCCGCTCTGCACGCGCTCGCGGAGCTGTACGCGCGCGGCGTCGCGATCGACTGGGACCGTTACTACGAGGGCCGCGAGCTGCCGCGCATCGAGGCGCCGACCTATCCGTTCCAGCGCGAGCGGTGCTGGTGCCGGCCCGTGGGGGACTACCGCCGAGGCGGCGACGACCACGCGCCGGGAGAGGTCCGCGCGCTCCTCGAGTCACCGGAGGTCGCGCCGTCCGGAGCGTTCTCGACGGACACCGAGAGGGTCCTCGCGCTCATCTGGAACGAGGCGCTGAAGGTCGAGCCCGACGACGCGTCCGCCGACTACTTCGACCTCGGCGGCACGTCGATCACCGGGATGGTCGTGCTCGACGGCGTGGCGCGCGACTTCGGAGTGCAGATCGCGTTCCAGGACCTCTACGAGCACAGCCGCCTCGACCAGCTCGCCGCTCGCATCGACGCGCTGGCGCCGACCGCCGGGGCCGCGGACGGCGAGCCCCCGATCGTCCCGATCCCGCGCGGCGGCTACCTCCCGGTGTCTTACGGCCAGGAGCAGATCTGGTTCCTCGACCAGCTCGAGCCGGGGACGCCGCTCTACAACATCCCGTTCGACCTCCACCTCGAAGGCGAGCTCGACCGGCCCGCGCTGGAGAAGGCGCTGGAGGACCTCGCGCGCCGCCACGAGGTGCTGCGCATGGGGTTCGTCGCCGTCGAAGGCGAGCCTCGGGCGTTCGTCGAGCCCGAGCCCCGTGTCGAGCTCCCGTTCGTCGACCTCAGCTCGTTGCCGCGCGACGAGGCGAGGGCGGAGACGCTGCGCCTGTTCGACGAAGAGGCGACGACGCCGTTCGACCTCTCGCGGCCCCCGTTGTTCCGCGGCACGCTCGTCGCGCTCGGCGAGGGCGACCACGTCCTGCTGATGACGTTCCACCACATCGTCTACGACGGATGGACGCCCTCGATCATCCAGGACGAGCTGTCGGCGCTGTACGACGCGGCGAAGGAAGGCCGCGACGCGCGCCTGCCGGTGCTACCGATCCAGTACCCGGACTTCGCCCAGTGGCAGCGGGAGTGGATGAGCGGCGAGACGCTCCAGAAGGGCCTCGACTTCTGGACGGCGCACCTCGCCGGAGCGCCTCCGCTCGACCTCCCGACCGACCGGCCGCGGCCGGCGGTGCAGAGCTACGCGGGCGGGATGGTCTCGCTGTGGATCGACGAGCGCGTCGCGGACGGATTGCGTGCGCTGAGCCGGCGCGAGGGCGTGACGATGTTCACGACGATGATGGCCGCGTTCGACGTGCTGATGGCACGCTGGTCGGGCCAGGACGACGTCGTCGTCGGGACGCCCACGTCGGGACGCAAGAAGGCCGAGACGCGCGGGCTCATCGGCTACTTCAACAACATGCTGCCGCTGCGCGTCGACCTCGGCGGGGATCCCTCGTTTACCGACCTGATGCAGCGCGTGAAGACCGTCGCGGCGCAGGCGCTCGACCACGACGACGTCCCCTTCGAGACGAGGGTGTCGGCGCTCGGGGAGGGGCGCGACCTCGCCCGCAACCCGCTGTTCCAGGTCGCGTACTCGCACCAGAACGCGCCGCAGGAGGGCTACTCGCTGAAGGGCCTGGCCGTCTCGACCTTCGGCGAGGGCGACATCCGCGGGATCGCGCCGGGAACTGCGAAGTTCGACCTGACGCTGGGGATCGGCGACGCGGGTGAAGGTGAGCTAGAGGGTTACCTCGAGTACGCCACCGACCTCTTCGACGAGGACACGGTCGAGGCGATGATCGCCCACCTCCAGGTATTGCTCGAGGCGGTCGTCGCCGACCCGTCGCGGCCGCTGTCGCGGCTCCCGCTGGTCGGCCCGGACGAGTCCAGGGCGCTGGTCGAAGAGCCGAACCCGCCGCTGCCGGAGCGCTCGACGGGGCCGTACGTGCACGAGCGTGTAGCCGCCCGGGCGGAGGCGCACCCCGACGAGGTAGCCCTTCTGTTCGGGGACGCGTCGCTTACCTGGGGCGAGCTGCACGAACGTGCGGGAGTCGTGGCCGGAGCCCTGCGGTCGCGCGGCGTCGGCCGCGGCGACGTCGTGGCGGTTGCGTACCCGCGCTCGTTCGAGCAGGTCGTGTCCGCCCTCGGAGTGCTGTACGCGGGGGCCGCGTACCTCCCGCTCGATCCCGCCTATCCCTCAGCGCGATTGCAGCTGATGATCCGCGACGCGAGTCCTGCGGCCGTCCTGGCTGCGGAGGAGGTGCGGACCGCGCTCGGCGACGTCGCCTACGTAGACGTGTCGAGCTCGGGAGAGCCGGCGCAGCCCGCGGCGGTCGACCCCGCGGACCTCGCCTACGTCATCTACACGTCGGGCTCGACCGGGACTCCCAAGGGCGTCGCCGTGACCCACTCGAATCTCCTGCAGCTCGTCGACTGGCATGCCGCGGCGTTCCCGCTGGAGCCCGGCATGCGCGCTTCCACCGTCGCGCCGTTGACGTTCGACGCGTCGGTGTGGGAGCTGTGGTCGGCGCTCGCGAACGGGGCGACTCTCGTGCTCGTCGACGACGACACCCGACGCGACCCCGACGCGCTGGTGGAGGAGTGGCGGCGGCACGAGGTCGCGGCTGCGTTCGTCTCGACCGTGTTCGCGGCCCCCGTGCTCGCGCGTCCGGTCCCCGCGTCCTTGCGGACGCTGTTCGTCGGCGGCGACAAGCTCACGGTCCGGCCCCCGCACGATTACGGAGCGCGCGTCGTCGACCTGTACGGCCCCGCCGAGGCGACCGTGATCTGCACCGCAGGCGAAGTCACATCCGACGGCGACGGCGTCCCGCACATCGGACGCGCCACGACCGGAGCACGTGTGTACGTCCTCGACGCGGACCTGAACCCGCTGCCGCGCGGCCTGCCGGGCGAGATCTACGTCGGGGGCCGGGGCGTCGCTCGCGGCTACCTCGGACGTCCCGGGCCGACGGCCGAACGGTTCCTCCCCGACCCGTTCTCGGCGGAGCCGGGCGCCCGCATGTACCGGACCGGCGACCGAGCGCGTATCCGCCGTGACGGGAACGTCGACTTCCTCGGACGTGTCGACGAGCAGATGAAGGTCCGGGGACACCGCCGCGAGCCCGCCGAGGTCGAGGCGGCGCTGCTCGCCCTCCCCTCGGTGGAGGACGGGGCCGTCGCGGTCCGCGCCGGGCGGCTCGTCGCGTACGTCGTCGGGGACGCGGAGACGCCCGAGGTCCGGTCGTCGCTCGGCGAGGTCCTGCCCGCCCACATGGTCCCGGCCGCGGTCGTGACCCTCGACGCGTTGCCCGTGACCCCGGGCGGGAAGCTCGACCGTTCCGCACTCCCGGAGCCGGGCCCCGAGCGGCCCGAAGCGACCTACGACGCGCCGGAGACCGAGACGGAGGCCGCACTTGCCGAGGTCTGGGCCGAAGTCCTGCGCGTCGATCGCGTCGGGCGCAAGGACAACTTCTTCGACCTCGGCGGGGACTCGATCCTGAGCATCCAGATCGTGGCCCGGGCGGCGGCGCGCGGCATCGCGATCGCGCCGAAGCACGTCTTCGAAGCCCAGACCGTGGCGGACCTCGCTCGCGTCGTGGAGACGTCGAAGCCGTCACCGGGCGCGCCGAGCGAACGCGTCACCGGCGCGGTCCCGCTGACGCCGGTTCAGCGCTGGTTCTTCGAGCAGGACCTCGCCGAGCCTCACCACTTCAACCAGGCGATGCTGTTCGAGCTGCGCGCGCCCGCCGACGCACGGGCGTTGGAAGGTGCTCTGCGTGCGCTCGCCGAGCACCACGACGTGCTGCGCACGCGCTGGCTGCGCGACGGCTCCGGCTGGCGCGGCGTGATCGCCCCGGAGGAGGACGGCGAGCTCCTGTGGACGGTCGACCTGTCCGGACGCGACCCGGCCTCGGCGATGCTGGCGATGGAGGCCGAGGCGGCGCGGCTCCAGGCGAGCTTCGACCTCGCACAGGGGCCCTTGCTGCGCGGCGCGCTGTTCGACTTCGGGCCGCTGCAGCCCCCGCAGCTGCTGCTCACGATCCACCACCTCGTCGTCGACGCGATCTCGTGGGGCGTGCTCGTGCACGATCTCTCGATCGCCTACGGCGAGCTGGTGCGCGGGAGGGCGGTCGAGCTCCCTGCGAAAACGACGTCGTTCCAGGAGTGGGCCCGCCATCTCGAGAGCCGTGTCGCGGAGATAGACGCGGCGGAGAAGGCCATGTGGCGCGACCGCGTGTCTGGGCTCGAGCCCGCGCTCCTGCGGCGCGACCGTGACGGCGTCAACGACGTCGGCTCGACGTCCGAGGTCTCGTTCGAGCTCGACGAGGCCACGAGCAACGCGCTCGTCGACGCGATCGCCCGCGACCGCGACGTCCTGCCGAACGAGGCCTTGATCGCGATCCTCGGTCGAGCTCTCGGAGCGATCTCCGATGGCCGGCACGCCGTCGTCGACGTCGAGGGCCACGGCCGCGAGGCGGGGACGTCGGGGCTCGAGCTGAGCAGGACCGTCGGCTGGTTCACGACGCTGTTCCCGGTCGTGGTCGAGCCCGGCTCGAGCGCTCTCGCAGCCCTCGAGTCGGTCCGCGGCCAGATGCGGTCCGCGCCCGGCGGCGGCATCGGCTACGGGTTGCTGCGCTACCTCGGGACCCCCGCCGACGCAGGCCCCCTGCGCGACGCCCCACAGCCCGAGGTGAGCTTCAACTACCTCGGCCGCTACGAAGGGAGCATCGGCGGGAGCGGCGACCTCGAGCCCGCCGAGGGCCCGGTCGGCCCGCTGCGCAGCCCGGCCGGAGCGCGCCGCCACCTGATCGAGGCCGAGGCCTGGGTCGCCGAGGGGAGGGTGCGCGTCGACCTCGTCTACTCCTCGGAAGTCCACGACCGTTCGACGATCGAAGCGCTGCGCGACGCGTTCGTGGCGGCGGCGGAGGAAGCCGTCGCGGCGGCAACCGGTCAGGCGACCGAAGCCGACGTCGACGCGGTCGCGTCGCGACCCGGCGTAGCCGACGCGTACCCGCTGTCGCCCATGCAGCAGGGCCTGCTGTTCCACTCCCTGATGGGGACCGCGGGGTCGCTGTACTTCGAGCAGCTCGTGCTGACGATCACCGGCCCCCTCGACCCCGCAGGCCTCGACCGCGCCTGGCAGCAGGTAGCCGCGCGCCACCCGCTCCTCGCAGGGACGGTGGAGTGGGAGGGGATCCCCGAGCCGATGATGCTCGTCCCGCCCGAGCCGCGCATCGAGGTGACGCAGAACGAGGTCACGGACCTCGACCGGTTCCTGGCGGAGGACCGCGCGCGCGGCTTCGACCTCACCGAGGCTTTGACGCGCGTCTCGCTGATCCGCGTCGACGACGCCACTTGGCGGATGGTGTGGAGCCACCACCACCTGCTGCTCGACGGATGGAGCGTCCAGCTCGTGCTCGGCGAGCTCATGGACCTCTACGACGATCCGGCTGCGCGCCTCGAGCCGCCCGGCGACTACAAGTCGTTCGTCGAATGGCTGCGCGCCGCCGATCCCGCTGCCGCCGCGGCGTACTGGCGGGAGGCGCTCGCGGGCCTCGAAGCGCCGACGGACCTGCGGCTCGTCCCGCCGGCGACGCCCGGCGAAGGTCACGGGATGGTCGTGCGCACGGTCAACGAGGCGGAGACCGAGAGCGCGGCCGCTTTCGCCCGCGCCGCCCGCGTGACCTTGAACACCGTCGTCGAGGCCGCCTGGGCCGCGACCCTCGGGGTCTACTCGGGGTCGGACGACGTCTTGTTCGGGGCGATCATGTCGGGCCGGTCCGCGCCGGTCGAGCGCGTCGAGCGGACCGCCGGGCTGTTCATCAACACCGTTCCGATACGCACGCACATCCCCGCGTCGGAGACGGTCGGGGAGTGGCTGAAGAAGCTCCAGGCCGCCGCGCTCGAGCGTCGCGACCACGAGCACGCGCCGCTCGTCGAGGTGCAGGCGCAGAGTGCGATCACCGCGCCGACGCCGCTGTTCGACACGCTGATCGCGTTCGAGAACTACCCGCTCGACGACGTCTGGGACGAAGACGAAGGCGACGTCCGGATCGAGGGAGCGCCTGCGTCGGAGAACACGAACTACCCGATATCGATGGTGATCGCGCCCGGGGACGGCCTCACGTTCAGGTTGTCGTTCGACCGTGCACGGGTCGACGAGAGGGCCGCGACCGCTCTGCTCGACAGGTTCGCGACGATGCTGCGGGCGATCGTCGAGTCGCCCGAACGAAGGGTCGGCGACCTCACCGCTCTGACGGAAGCGGACCGCGTGACTCTCGCCGGCTTCAACGAGACGGCGGCCGAGTACGGAAACGGCCTCCTCGTCCACGAGATGTTCGAGGCGCAGGCCGCCGCCCGCCCCGACGCCGAGGCGGTCGCGTGCGGGCCGGACTCGATCACGTACGCCGCGCTGAACGAGCGCGCCGGCGCGCTCGCCGGGCACCTCGCGGACCTCGGCGTAGGCCCAGACTCCCTCGTCGCGATCTGCTGTGAGCGGACGATCGAGATGGTCGCCGGGATGCTCGCGGTGTTGAAGGCCGGCGCCGCGTACGTGCCGGTCGATCCCCGCTATCCGGCGGAGCGCATCACGTACATGCTCGAGGACACCGCGGCCCCCGTGTTGCTCACCGACCGCCGAGTCGCCGAGCGCATCCCGGCCGGGGCCGCCAAGGTAGTGCTGCTCGACGCCGCCAACGGGAACGGGCATCGCTCGGTCGAGCACGGGCGCGCCGCCCCGGACAACCTCGCGTACGTCCTGTACACGTCGGGCTCGACCGGACGGCCGAAGGGCATCGGGATCGAGCACCGCAGCGTGAAGGCGTTCCTCGACTGGGCCATCGCGACGTGGCGCGACGACCTGCGCGTCGTCATGGCGTGCACCTCGATCTCGTTCGACGTGCACGTGTTCGAGATCTTCGGGACGCTGTGCTCCGGAGGGACCGTCCTGCTCGTCGAGGACGCGCTCGCGTTCACGACGCTCGAACGGCGCGGCGAGATGACGCTGTTGAACGCGGTGCCTTCCGCCGTCGACGAGCTCGTGAGCGCAGGCCCCCTGCCGCCGGGCATCAAGACGATCAACCTGCCGGGCGAGCCCCTGAACCGCAAGCTCGTCGAGCGGATCTTCGCGGCGAGCAGCGCCGAGAGGATCGTCAACCTCTACGGCCCGACCGAGGACACGACGTACTCGACCGCCGCGGTGATCGAGCCCGGCGAGCAAGGGCCGATCTCGATCGGACGCCCCATCGCGAACTCGTGGATCTACCTGCTCGACCGCAACCTGACCCAGGTGCCGCCGGGCGTTCCGGGCGAGGTCTACATCGGCGGCGCGGGGCTCGCCCGCGGCTACTTCGGGCGCCCGGGGATGACGGCGGAACGGTTCCTTCCCGACGTCGTATCCACGCGGCCCGGGGGCCGGATGTACAAGACCGGCGACCTCGCGCGCTACCGCCCCGACGGGAGCCTCGACTTCTTGGGCCGGCTCGACTACCAGGTGAAGGTCCGCGGGTTCCGCGTCGAGCTCGGCGAGATCGAGCAGCAGCTCCTCGAGCATCCTTCGGTCGGGCACTGCGTGGTCACGGTCCGCGACGCCGCGTCGGGCAACAGGCGGATCGTCGCCTACGTGACCGGCGAGGGCGTCGACCCGGGTGCGCTTCGTGCGCATCTCGCCGCACGCGTGCCCGATTACATGGTGCCGTCGGCCTTCGTCGTGCTCGACGCGCTGCCCCTGAACCCGAACGGGAAGATCGACCGGGCCGCGCTGCCCGATCCCGAGGCGGTACGCGTGCCGGCGTCGGGCGACGACGGCGCGCTCAGGACCGCGACCGAGAAGGTCCTCGCCTCGATCTGGCGCGAGCTCCTCGAGGTCGGCGACGTGTCACGCGGGGACAGCTTCTTCGACCTCGGCGGACAGTCGCTGCTCGCGACGCGGCTCGTGTCGCGGATACGCGAGACGTGGGGCTGCGACGCGCGCCTGCGCGTGGTCTTCGACGCGCCGACGCTCGCCGACCTCGCGCGCGAGGTCGAGACGCTGTGCGGAGGGGCGGATGCAGCCGAGGAGGTCTCGGCGGCCGTAGCCGAGATCGAGAGCCTGTCGGAGGAAGACGTCAAGCGGATGCTCGCAGCGATGGAGGGCGAGGTGCCGGATGGCGGTTGAGCTGTCCGCGGCGCAGCGCGGGCTCTGGGCCCTCGATCAGCTCGCGCCGTCGAGCGCGTTCTACAACGTCGCCGCCGCCTACCGGCTGCACGGGCCCCTGGACGTCGACGCGCTGGGGGCCGCACTGGCGACCGTGGTCGAGCGGCACGAGGTCCTGCGCACCAGCATCGAGTCCGCCGGGGGCGTACCGGCCGGGGTGGTCCGCGATGCCGGGCCTGCACTGGCGGTCGACGACCTCTCGGGGGTCGCGCCGAGCCGGCGCGACGCCGAGGCTCTGCGCGCTGCGGCCGCCGAGGCCGCGCGGCCGTTCGACCTGGCCGCGGAGGCACCGTTCCGCGCGCGGCTGCTGCGTCTCGCGCCCGCCGACCACGTGCTTTCGGTGACCGCTCATCACGTCGCCGCGGACGAGGCCTCGCTTCGCACGGTCCTCGGAGAGGTGTCCAGGGCCTACGCGGGCGAGGCGCTGCCGGAGGCTCCGCTCCAGTACGCCGAGATTGCGGCGCGGGAGGCCGGCGTGCTGCACGGCGAGGACCTCGACGTCCTGCTCGCGTTCTGGCGCAAGACCCTGCGCGACGCGCCGGCTCGCATGCGGCTCCCGTTCGACCACCCCGCGCCCGCCGTCCCCGCGTTCAGGGGGGCCGCGGTGGAGACGCATGTGGAGCCCTCGGTCGTGGCCGCACTGGAGAGCGTCGCTCCGCTCGAAACCGTGCTGCTCGCCGCGTTCGGCGTGCTGTTGCACCGGTACACGTCCGCTGACGACCTCGTCGTGGGGTGGCCGGTCGACGCTCGCACGGGCTCGACCCGAGACGTCGTGGGGACGTTCGTGAACCTCTTGCCGCTGCGCCTGCGCGTGCGCGGCGACGATTCCTTCCGAGACGTCGTCGGGCGGGTGGACGAGACGGTGCAGGCGGCTCGGGCGCACCGGGAGCTCCCGCTCGAGACGTTGATCGAGGAGCTTCGCCCCCGGCGGGGGCCGGGCCACATGCCGTTGTTCCAGGTCGCCGTGTCGGTTGGCGACGAACCGCAGGAGGCCCTCTCGCTCGTGGACGTCGCGGTGACGCCGATACCGCTGGAGCCCGCGACCGCACAGCTCGACCTCTTCCTAGACGTGAAGCGGTCGTCCGAGGGGCTGCGCGCCCGCTTCGAGCTCTCGACCGACGTCTTCGACCCGCCGACCATCCATGCGCTGAGCCGTCACTGGGAGAACCTGCTGCGCGCGATCGCGGGCGACCCGGACGGACGCGTCGTGTCGCTCGCGCTCCTGGACGACGAGGAGGCGGCGGGGCTGCTGCGGGACGCGGACGGGGGCCGCGCGCCGGAGCCCGCCGGGCTCGTCCCGGACATGGTCGTCGAGAGAGCACGCTTGCGTCCCGACGCCGTAGCGGTCGTCGCGCCGGACGGAGAGCTGACCTATGGAGAGCTCGACGCCCGGTCCGCCGCTATCGCGGCCGGGCTCGCCGAGCGCGGGATCGGCCGCGGCTCGGTCGTCGCCCTCCTCGTCGAGCGCTCCGTCGCGATGGTCCCGGCGATGCTCGGGATCCTCAGGGCCGGCTGTGCATACCTGCCGCTCGACCCGTCGTACCCAAAGGAGCGGCTGCGGTTCCTGGTCGAGGACTCGGGGGCGGCCGCCGTGATCGGACAGGAGGGCCCGCCGGAGGCCCAGCCCCGGCGGCCCTACGAGATTGCTCCTCGTGACGCCGCCTACGTCATCTACACGTCGGGCTCGACGGGGACGCCGAAGGGCGTGGTGGTCGAGCACGCGGCCCTCGCTCGATTCGTCGCGACGATCTCCGAGGAGCTCGCGCTGACGGAGTCCGACCGGGTGCTGCAGTTCGCGTCGCTGAGCTTCGACACCGCGGTCGAGGAGATCTGGCCGGCTCTCGTCGCCGGGGCCACGCTCGTCCTGCGCGATCCGCATCCGTGGCACCCCGAGGAGATGCGCGACAAGGTCGCCGAGCACGGGATCACGGTTCTCGACCTCCCGACGGCGTACTGGCACGAGGTCGCCGGAGCGTGCGCGGATGGGATCGACGTGCGGGACGCGCCGTCCCTGCGGCTGGTGGTGGTCGGCGGCGAGGCGATGTCCGCGGACGCGACCAGGCTGTGGAGCTCGTCCGGGACGGGGGCGCGGCTGCTCAACACCTACGGCCCTACCGAGACGACCGTCACGGCGACGTCCTTCGACGCGACGTCGTGGCACGATTCGGTCGCCGTGCCGATCGGGCGTCCCCTGCCCGGCGTGCGCGCTTACGTCCTCGACGCGGATTCCCAACCGGTGCCGCCCGGCGTGACCGGCGAGCTCTTCGTCGGGGGAGCCGGTGTAGCCCGGGGCTACCTCGGCCGCCCGGGCGCGACCGCCGAGAGGTTCGTCCCCGACCCGTGGTCGCCCGACCCGGGCGCGCGCATGTACGCGACCGGAGACCTAGTCCGGCGCGGGCGCGACGGCGTGCTCTACTTCGCCGGCCGCCGGGACGACCAGGTGAAGATCCGCGGTTTCCGCGTCGAGCCAGGCGAGGTCGAGGCCGCGCTGGCCGCGCACCCGGCGGTGGCCGACGCGGCCGTGGTCGTC
>DASQDO010000468.1:0-5930 GCA_035634135.1 Actinomycetota bacterium | reverse complement strand
CGCGGTCACGAAGAACCCTAAGAAGACGATCACCGCGCTGAAGATGAACAGCCAGTAGGTGAACGCGTTCATCCGCGGGAAGGCGACGTCCGGGGCGCCGATCTGCAGCGGCACGAAGTAGTTCGCCAGCCCGACCACCATGGGCGTCGCGAAGAAGAAGATCATCGCGGTGCCGTGCATCGTGAACAGCTGGTTGTACGTGCCGAGGTCAAGGAATTGGAGCTCGGGTGCCGCGAGCTCGGCGCGCATCACCAGTGACAGCGCGCCCGCGAGGACGAAGAACACGAAGGCCGACGCCATGTACATGACGCCGATCTTCTTGTGGTCGGTCGTCGTCAGCCACGCGACCAGGCCCCGCGGCTCGGCGTGGACCGCGACCGCGGCCACCTCAGATGCCGGCATCTTCGTTCTCCGTCCTCTGCTCCGCGAGCCATCCCTCGAACTCGTCCATCGGGACCGCCTCGATCGTGAACGGCATCGAGTCGTGGAGCACGCCGCAGAACTCGGCGCAGCGCCCGTCGTAGGTTCCCTCCTCGCGGATCAGGTAGTCGATCCGGTTCGTCTCGCCGGGAACCGTGTCGCGCTTGACCAGGAAGCGCGGGACGTAGAACGAGTGCACGACGTCGCGCGAGCGCAGGTCGAAGCGCAGCGTCTCGTCGACCGGCAGCACGATCCGCGCGGGCTCCTCGGGGAGCCCCTCGACGACCACGGCCTCGTCGGCATAGGTGAACCTCCACCCCCACTGGAACGCGTCGACCTGCACGGTCACGGTCGGGTCGTCGTGCTCCTCGTTCACGTCCTGCAGCGCGCCGGCCGAGAGCACGAACAGCACCACGACGATCGCGGTAGGGATCGCGAACCACGTGATCTCCAGCGCGAGGTTGTGCTTCGTCTGCGGAGGCGCCTCGTCGTCGCCGGGTCTCTTGCGGAAGCGAACGATGCTCCAGGCGATCAGCCCCGCGACTACGGCGAAGACGACCGCCGCGACGTAGAAGAAGACGTCGTAGAGGTCCTTGACCGCGGCCCCCTGCTCGCCCGCCGCTTCGGGAGCGCACCCGGCCGTGGCCGCGACCGCAGCCACGGCGACGGCGGTGCGCACGGACACGCGGGTCATCGGGCCGAGGGTACTTTGACCCCATGCAGCTGGTCGATCCCGAGGCGCTCGAGGCATATCTCGCCGCAGCCGTTCCCGGCGAGGGCGACCTCGTGGTGCAACGTCACCAGGCGGGCCACTCGAACGAGACGTTCTTCGTCACCCGCGGCGAGTCGCGCTGGGTGCTGCGCCGCCCACCGCAGGGCGCGTTCCTCCCGTCGGCGCACGACGTCAAGAGAGAGCACACGGTCCTGTCGGGGCTCGCCGGCACGGGCGTCCGCGTCCCCCGGACCGTCCTGATGTGCGAGGACGAGAGCGTGATCGGCGTGCCGTTCTATCTGATGGAGCGCGTCGACGGCGTCGTGATCCGCGACGAGCTCCCGGACTGGCTGGACGAGCGGCAGCGCCATCTGGTCGGCTCCGAGCTCGTCGACGCGCTCGTCGAGCTCCACTCCGTCGACCCCGGGTCCTGCGGGCTCGGCGGTTTCGGCAAGCCGTCGGGCTACCTCGAGCGCCAGCTCCGCCGCTGGAAGGGCCAGATGGAGCTGACGCTCCCGTTCACGCGACCGCTCCCGGACCTCGAGGCGATAGGCGAGTGGCTCGCCGCGCACCGCCCGCCGGACGCCGAGACGACGCTCGTCCACGGCGACTACAAGCTCGACAACGTCGTGTTCGCGGACGGGCCCCCGGCGCGTCTCGTCGCGATCCTCGACTGGGAGATGTCGACGCTCGGCGATCCGCTTGCCGACCTCGGCTGGATGGTCTCGTTCTGGAGAGAAGCAGGCGAGGACGAAGAAGACGTCTTCACGAGAACGGCCCGCGTCACGGCGCTGCCCGGTTTCGCTTCGCGCGCCGACCTCGTCGAGCGATACGCCACGAAGACCGGACGCGACGTGAGCAACCTCAACTGGTACCAGGTCCTCGCGGTATGGAAGCTGGCGATCCTCCTCGAAGGGTCCTATGCGCGCCACCTTGCCGGCATGACCGACGACCCGTTCTTCGCCGAGATGGAGCACGGCGTCCCGGCCCTCGCGGCGCGAGCCCTGGAAGCGACACGCTCGTGAAATACGACGCCCTGGTCGTCGACTTCGGCGGCGTTCTCACCACGCCGCTTCAAGAGGCCATGTTCCGCTTCGCCGAGGAGGCCGGCATCGAGCTCCAGCACCTCGCCCGTGCCGCGCTCGGCGGGTACATGGGCTCCGAGGATTCGCTCGTGTTCGGCTTCGAGACCGGCCACATCTCCCAGGAGGAGTTCACGAAGGCGTTCGCGGAGCGGCTGCGCGAGGAGTCCGGCGTCGAGGTCGACCCGGAGTCGCTGATCGACCGGCTGTTCGGCGGCCTCGACCTGGAGGAGAGCATGTTCACCGCGGTCCAGAGGGCCCGGGCGGGGGGCCTCAAGACAGGCCTCCTATCGAACTCGTGGGGGACGGCGCTCTATCCCCGCGAGCGCCTCGACCCGATCTTCGACGTGCAGGTCATCTCCGGCGAGGTTGGCCTGCGCAAACCCGACCCGGCGATCTTCCGGCTGACGACGGACCGCCTCGGCGTGCCGGCGGAGAAGTGCGTCTTCGTAGACGACCACCCCGGCCACCTGACGAGCGCGGCGGAAGCGGGGATGACGACCGTGCTCCACCGTGACCCGGCGCGGACGATCGCGGAGCTGGAGTCGTTGCTGGAGATGAGCCTCAGCGGTAGTTCGTGAACTGGAGCGGGATCCCGAAGTCCTCTTCCTTCAGCGACCCGATCACGTCCTGCAGGATGTCGCGTGACTTCGACGAGACGCGCACCTGGTCGCCCTGGACGGATGCCTGCGCCTTCAGCTTCTTGTCCTTGATGAACTTGACGATCTGCTTCGCCTTCTCGGTCGAGATGCCCTGGTTGACCTTGATCGTCTGACGGGCGGTGCCGCCGGCGGCGGGCTCGATCTCGCCCTTCTCGAGCGCCTTCAGCGCGATCTGCCGCTTGACGAGCTTCTCCTCGAGGACCCGCACGACCTCTTTGACCTTCCCGTCGGTGTTCGACCGGATCGTCAGGACCGGGGCTTCCTTCTCCTCCGCGAGGTCGATCTCGGACCCCGTGTTCTTGAAGTCGAAGCGTTGCGAGATCTCTCTGCGCGCCTGGTCGACCGCGTTGCGAAGCTCCTGGAGGTCGACCTCGGACACGACGTCGAACGACGAGTCTTTGGCCATGCCGGGGAATCTAACGGATGAACGTTCGGAGCAGCGGCATGAGCTCCGTGATGCGGTCCTTGTTGAGATAGGCGTCGGCCCAGACGGGCTGGCTGTCGAGGATCGCGGAGAAGGCGACGATCTTCGACTTCGGCGTGACCGCGCGCAGGATCTCGGCCGCGCCCTCGCCGTCGAGTCGCGGCAGCATGAAGTCGAGGATCACGAAGTCCGGCTGGTGCTTGAGCGCCATCGGGACGGCCACTACGCCGTTGGCGGCCTCGCCGATGACCTCGAGGCCCTCGCTCTCGCAGAGGAGGCGCAGGACGTGACGGATCTCCTCGTCGTCGTCGACGATGAGGACGGTCTTGGTCGCGGTGGTCGTCTCGGCGGTCATTGGGGTCACAGGCTTGCAAAAAGCGCGACCGTTTGTCCACCCCTCGCGGCCCCCGTAGGGCACGCGAACTTTTTTCTAGGTTTATTTCCGGCGTCTGACCTGCACCTCCTTACACAATGGATGCGCGGCATCACTCTGCGTATACGGGTTGACTGGACACGACGCCGCTCCGTTGCTAAATAGAGGGAGTTTTTGGGACATCGCGGGCAAGTCCCTCAAAATCCCCCATACAGGAGGTTGCACATGCCGAAGGCGCGCGCGCTCGCCGGCAGGCGCCTGACCTGGGCGCTCGTCGGTGTCCTTGTCGTTTCCGCCCTCGTGACGCCGTCCGCCCTGAGCGACGCGTCCGCAAGCGGCCCCCGCTATCGCTACAACAAGTCCGAGAAGTGCTTCATGCGCAAGGTGAACAGGGTCCGCTCGCAGAACGGCCACCGCCGCCTCAACTGGGACAAGCAGCTCGGCTACGTCGCCCGCCGCCACGCGAAGACGATGGCGAACGCCGGCGGCGTGTGGCACGACCAAAACCTCGGCCGCCGGGTGACGCGTTGGCGCATGCTCGGCCAGAACACGGGGGCCGGAGGCCGCTGCCGCAAGCTGTTCCGTTCGTTCATGGACTCGGCCCCGCACCGGGCGAACATCCTGGGCCGCTGGCGCTTCATAGGCGTGGGGACGGAATGGAAGAACAACCGCCTATACGTGCAGACGGTCTTCGAGTGGCGCCGGAACCCCGGCAACGTCTGGTCCTGGCCCTAGCTCTTTCCGTCGTACCCCGTCGGTACCTTCCCGAGGTGCCGAGGATCAGCAGCTTCTACGGGATCTCGATCTACATGTACTTCCACGACCACGAGCCGGCGCACTTCCACGCGGCTTGCGCGGGACGCGAGGCGCGATTCGCGATCGACACACTCCGTCCGATGGATCCGGGGTTCCCACGCTGGGCTCGGCGGCGTGTCCAGGAATGGGGCTTGCAGCACCGTCCGGAGCTTCGGGAGAA
The DNA here is from genome assembly GCA_035634135.1 of Actinomycetota bacterium. GTDB lineage: Bacteria > Actinomycetota > CADDZG01 > CADDZG01 > WHSQ01 > JALZEG01. Next base: position 1,281 of record DASQDO010000468.1, on the reverse strand, counting down.
CTGGCTGAGAGCGCGACGGCACGCGCCGCTGGCTAAGATCGATCCACTGCCATGAGACGTCTATTGAGGCGGGGACCCCGCCTGGTCCGAGTCACTTCCGCCGAGGTCCTCCACGACTTCGTCGTCCGGCTCGCGTTCGACGACGGCACCGAGAGGAAGGTCGACCTCGAGCGGTTCCTCTGGGGGCCGGTGTTCGAACCGATCAGAGACGACCCCGACGTCTTCCGTCAGGTGCGGGTGGACGACGAGGCGGGCACGATCGTGTGGCCGAACGGCGCCGACATCGATCCCGTCGTGTTGCACGGATCGGCCGAACCCGCGCCGCGACTCGACCCCTAGTCGCGCCCCTGCAAGGCTTCGTGCATAGCGAGGCCCCGGCCCGTCAGCTCCCACCCGAATTCGGTCTTCTTCGCCAGCCCCCGGACCGCGAGGTCGCTCAACATCGTGCGCCGATCCCCCGGGACGTCGGAGGGCACGCGCCCGGACCACAGCCGCCACCTCCTGTAGCCGTCCCGCAGTAGGACGCGCTGCGCTTCGCTCAACTTGGCGATCTCGTCGTAGATCCCACCGACCGGCCACCCGAAGACGTCGCGTGCCGTCCCGTCGAACGGCTGGAACACGTACCCGTCGAGCGGCTGCAGCGTCGCCACCGGCTTCTTGTGCCTGCACACGATCAACCGCTCACCCGCGGTCACACGTCGCAACACCTCGTTCGGACGCCGGCTGAGATCCCGAATCGACACCTGCGGTAGCTGCTCCATGGGCCGAAGCTAGCGGTGACCTATGACAAGAACGTGTCCGTACCGGGCCCTGGAAATTTGTCAGACAAATGTCTGACAAATTCCGAGGGGGTCGCGCGAGGTGTGGGCGTAGTTAGCTCTCGGCTAGGTCGGCCGGGAAGAGGGCCGCTGCTTCTTCCAGCGTCATGTTCGGCGGGTCCGGGGCCTCGCCGCCCAGGAGGGGGGCCAGGTGCTCCTCGTAGGCGGCGGCCCAGCGGCCCTCTTGGTCGAACTCCGTGATGATCTTGTTCACGTAGTCGACCCAGCCGGCCGCGCCGCGTTCGAGGGCGGCCGCCAGGGGCTCCGTCGTCAGTTGCTCGCCGACGATCTCGTAGCCGGGGCCGAGCTCGTCGGCGATGGAGGCCAGCAGGACGTCGGGGGCCGTGGCCGACGCCACCAAGCCGTCCTCGAGGAGGGGGACGCAGCCCGCCGCGTCGCCGGGCTTCAGCGGGACCGTGACGATCTCGGGGTTGAGCTCCTGGAGCTCCACGCCGGTCGCGTC
>DASQDO010000467.1:0-6298 GCA_035634135.1 Actinomycetota bacterium | reverse complement strand
CGCTATCGACTTCAGCGAGGACAAGGTCCACTGGGACGCGATGACCGGCGCGTTCGAGGGCTTCCGCACCGAGCTCCAGCGTTCGTTCACGTTGTTCTTCGTCGGGGAGCAGGCCGTGACCGACACCCTCGCGCCGCTCGTGCACGCGGCCCCCGACGAGCCGTCGCGCATCTTTCTGTCGACGCAGCTCGTCGACGAGGCGCGCCACTCCGTGTTCTTCTCGCGCTTCTTCGAACAGGTCGTGGGATTGCCCGGGGGTCTGTCGGAGGCTCTTGCACATCTGCGGGACCGAACCGTCGGCGGGTTCCGCGCCATGTTCGACGAGGACCTCGTGCAGGTGACCGAAGCCGTCCGCCTCGCGCCCCACGACTACGGCGCGTGGATCGAGGCCGTCACCGTCTACCACTTGATCATCGAGGGCATGCTCGCCCTTACGGGTCAGAAGTTCCTGCTCGGCTTCGCGCGCGAGATGGGGATCCTGCCCGGGTTCTACACGGGCTTCACCGCGGTCGCCCGCGACGAGTCGCGCCACGTGAACTTCGGCGTGCGGGCGATCATGGAGGCCGGCGTGCGCGACCGCGCCCTGCTCGAGCGGGTCGAGGACACGGTCCTGCGCATGCTCGAGGACGCGTGCCGAACCGTGGCGTCCCCGGACCGCAAGTTCGCCGTCTCGCCTGCGCTGACGCCGCCGAACCTCCTGATCAACCCGTACGAGGTGGCGTCGTTCTCGGCCCGGTCGCTCACGAAGCGACTGCGGGTCGCGGGCGTCTCCGCTAAGGTGTGTGGCGAGATCGAGCAGCGGGCGGCGCGCTACTACCAAGCCGCCTGGGACGAGTACGAGGATCTCCACGGCGAGGAGCACCCCTACCGGTTCTTCGACCGCCCTACTGCTCTAGCGAACTGAGGTGGCTACCCTCTAACCATGATCAGGACCGTAAATGTCGAGAAGGAGTACAAGGGCGGCATCCGCGCGCTCAACGGGCTCTCGCTCGACATCGAGAAGGGCGAGTTCGTCTTCATCGTCGGGCCCTCGGGCTCCGGCAAGTCGACGTTCCTCAAGCTCCTCACGAAAGAGGAGGAGCCCACGGCAGGCGAGGTCTACGTCGCGGGCAAGAACCTCGCGAGCCTGCCGCGCTGGCGCGTCCCGTACCTCCGCCGCAACGTCGGCTGCGTCTTCCAGGACTTCAAGCTGCTCCCGAACAAGACCGTGTTCGAGAACGTCGCGTTCGGGCTCGAGGTGATCGGGCGTCCGCGCGCGGTCGTCCAGCGACAGGTGCCGCAGATACTCGAGCTCGTCGGGCTCGGCGAGAAGCTCGACCGGTTCCCCGACGAGCTCTCCGGCGGGGAGCAGCAACGCGTCTCGATAGCGCGCGCCTTCGTGAACCGTCCGCTGATCCTCATCGCGGACGAGCCGACGGGGAACCTCGACCCGGCTACATCGGTCGGGATCATGCGGCTGCTCGACCGGATCAACCGGACGGGCACGACGATCGTGATGGCGACGCACGACCACGCGATCGTCGACTCGATGAGGCGCCGCGTGATCGAGCTCGAGAACGGCGACGTCGTACGCGACCAGTCGCGCGGCATCTACGGAGTGGGGACCTAGGACCGTGCGGCTCAGGTACTTCCTCGGCGAGACCGTCACGAACCTGCGGCGGAACCTCTTGATGACGATCGCTGCGATCTCGACGGTCGCGATCTCGCTGCTGCTGCTCGGCGGCGTCCAGATCCTCGGGATGATCGTGAACAAGGCGACGCTCGGGTGGGAGTCGAAGGTCGAGATCTCGGCCTTCTTGCGCGCAGACATCGCCGACGGCGAGCTGCAGGCCATCCAGAGGGACCTCGCGGCGATGCCCGAGGTCGAGGACATCGACTACGTCACGCAGGACGAGGCGTACGAGGAGTTCAAGGCTCTCTACCCGGACCAGCCGCACCTGTACGAGACCATCGAGCCCGAGGACCTCCCCGCGTCCGTGCGCGTCAAGCTGACCGACGCGAAGTTCACCGAGGAGGTCTCGGCGCGCATCGAGGGGGCCCCGGGCATCGACGAGGTGAGGTTCGGCGGCGACGTCATCCGGCGCCTGCTCCAGATCAACGCGCTGCTGCGCACGATCACGCTGGCCATGTCGCTGATCCTGCTCGTGGCGTCTGCCGGCCTGATCGCGAACACGATCCGAGTCGCGATCTATGCCCGCCGTGAGGAGATCGGGATCATGAAGCTCGTCGGCGCGACGAACTGGTTCATCCGGATCCCCTTCATGCTCGAAGGGGTCTTCGCCGCCCTGGTGGGGGCCGCTGTCTCGGGCGCGGTCGTGCTCGCCGCGAACGCCTTCCTCTTCCCGCCGCTCCGGGACTTCCTGCCGTTCCTGCGGAGCGTGTTCGCCTTCTCGGGCGGCGAGATCGCGTCGGTCCTGCTCGTGCTCGTGGCCGTGGGGGCCGGCGTCGGGATCGTCGGGTCGTCGCTCGCCCTGCGCCGCTTCCTGGAGGTTTAAGACGCCGGCCGCGACGGCCGACGACATCCTGGGAGGCTCGGCTGGAGCATCCCCTTTGTCCGTTTCTGATGTTGTTAATGGGGAACCTGTTGCTTAGGATGAACCCAATGCGCAAGGTGACCCTCGGCGCCGCCCTGCTCCTTCTGGCGATCGCCCTTCCCGCCGCGGCGGACCCCGGTAGCGAGCTCGATCGCGTCCGGGAGCGCCAGGAGGAGGTCGAGGCCCAGAAGGAGGACAAGCTCGCCCGCGCGGCGAGCGTGACCGACCGGCTGGCCGAGCTCGACCGGGCCCGCGAGCGGGTCGAGGAGAGGGTCGAGGACCTGGCTTCGAAGGTCGCGGCGCTCGACGCCAAGATCGAACGCACCGAGGCCGAGCTCACCGAGGCCCAGAAGGAGCTCGCCTTCCTCGAGGCCAGGCTCGACGTCATCGAGCGGCGCCTCGACCGCAAGCACGACGTGCTCACCGACCGGGTTGTCGAGGCCTACATGGAGGGCCCGACGGGCTACCTCGACTCGCTCCTCTCGTCGTCGGACTTCGGCGAGCTCGTCGACCGGATCGAGTACCGCACGTCCGCGATGGACACCGAGTCCCAGCTGATCGCCCGGATCGAGGTCCTCCAGGACAAGACCGAGGCGCGCGAAAGGCTTGCGGAGGAGAAGAAGCTCGAGATCGCCGCCGCCAAGGCGACGCTCGAGGACGACCGTCGTGAGGTCGACGCCAAGCGGGACGAGCACGCGGCCGTGCTCGCCGAGAAGGAGGCCGTGCTCGACGAGAAGCGCACGCTGCTGGCCGACCTCCGCGACGACGCCCGCCGGCTCGCCGCCCTGGAGGCCCAGCTCGAGGCGGACGAGTCCCGGCTCGTGTCGATCATCCAGGCCGCGGTCCCGACCTCCGCCGGCCCGGCCCCCGTGGGCGGCGGACAGCTCCTCATCCCGGCAGCGGGGCCGATCACCTCTCCCTACGGCTACCGGACGCACCCGATCTTCGGCGACCAGCGCCTCCACACCGGGATCGACATCGGCGCCGGGTACGGCGCGCCGGTCGTGGCTGCCGACGCCGGGACGGTCGTCTACGCCGGGACGATGAGCGGCTACGGCAACGTGATCGCGATCGACCACGGCGGGGGCCTCTCCACGACCTACAACCACTTGTCGGCGTTCTACGTGGGCAGCGGGCAGAGCGTCGGCCGCGGCACCACGATCGGCGGCGTCGGTTGCACCGGCTACTGCACCGGGCCCCACCTCCACTTCGAGGTGCGGATCAACGGGTCCCCGGTGGACCCGATGCCCTACCTGCAGTAGGGCACTACCCTCTAGGGCATGCAGCAGTGGGTGAAGGTGTCGCTTGCCGTCCTCGGCGCGGTGGCCGTGTGCATGATCGCGTTCTCCATCGGCCTCGCCGTGGGCGAGCGTGGCGGCGGTGCGTCCGGCTCGGCCGAGGGGGCCGCGGCTTTCGGGAGCGGGGCCGGCGGCGACTTCGACCTGGTCGAGGAGGCGTACCGCGAGATCGCGTCGTCGGCGGTCGACTCTCCGGGTGAGGAGGCCCTGGCCCGCGGCGCGATCAAGGGGATGCTCGAGGTCCTGAAGAAGGACGACCCCTACGCGCTCTTCTACTCGCCGAACGCGTTCCGCTCGTTCCAGGAGCTCACGTCGGGCCAGTTCTCCGGGATCGGCGTGTGGCTCAAGGAGAAGGACGCGGGCCTGACGATCGTGTCGGTGCTGCCGTCGACGCCGGCGCTGGAGGCCGGGCTGCGCGAAGGCGACGTGATCGAGACGATCGACGGCGACGAGGCCACGAGCTTCACGTCCGACGAGGCCGTCGCTCTGATCAAGGGGCCGGAGGGGACGGACGTATCCCTGGGGATCGAGCGCGACGGCGAGGAGCTCGACTTCACGATCACCCGCGAGGAGATCGACCTCCCGAACCTGCGCGCGTCTCTCCGCTCCGACGACGTCGGCTACATCCAGCTGTTCGGCTTCGCACGGGGTGCGGGCGCGCAGGTGCGCGACGAGGTCTCGGAGCTGCTCGACCAGGGGGCCGAGGGGATCGTGCTCGACCTCCGCAACAACGGCGGCGGTCTGTTCTCGGAGGCCGTCGACGTCGCGAGCGTGTTCATCGAGGACGGCGAGGTCGTGATCTACCGCGAGGCGTCGGACGAAGAGACGTCGTACGAAGCCGAGGGCGACGCGTTCGAGGACGTGCCGCTCGTGGTGCTCGTCAACGAGGGGACCGCGAGCGCGTCCGAGATCGTCGCCGGCGCGCTGCAGGACCAGGAGCGCGCGACGCTCATCGGGACGACGACTTACGGCAAGGGCTCGGTGCAGGAGGTCGTGCGCCTGCGCGACGCGTCGGCTCTGAAGCTGACGACCGCCGCGTACCTGACCCCCGAGGGCCGCGACATCAACGGCAAGGGCATCGACCCCGACGTCGAGGTGACCGACGTCGTCGAGCAGAAGGACCGGGCCGTCGAGATCCTGAAGGGGATCATCATCTCGACCGACGGCGCCCAGGGCTAGGGTTCGTGGCGCGCGGCCAGGACGCCGGCGGGACGAAGCTGATAGCCCAGAACCGCAAGGCGCGTCACGAGTACCTGATCGAGGACACGGTCGAGGCCGGGCTCATGCTCGTGGGGACCGAGGTCAAGTCGTGCCGCGAGGGCAAGGTTTCGCTGACGGACGCATACGCAGCGGTCCGAGACGGCGAGGCCTGGCTGCTGCAATGTCATATCAACCCGTACTCGCACGGCAACCGCCAGAACCACGATCCGATGCGCCCGCGCAAGCTGTTATTGCACCGTTCGGAGATTGAGCTACTGGACGTTGAGGTATCGCAAGGGGGCCGCACGCTGGTGCCGCTACGGCTGTACTTCAAGCACGGGATAGCGAAGGCCGAGATAGCGGTAGCCCGTGGCAAGAAGACGTACGACAAACGCCAGTCCGAGGCGAAGAGGGACGCGGACCGGGCGATGCAAAGGGAGCTAGGCCGCCGGCGCTAGCAGGGCATCGTTTCAGCTGCTGTCACCCGTCTGCCCGTCGCGGCCCTTCGCCGAGTACGTGCTGATGTCCACCTGATGACATGTAGTCCACTCGCGGAATTTGGTGCTGTCCGGGGCGATGACAGCGGCACCGAACGTCCCTACTATTCAGGACTGATTGCCCAGAGAACCAGGGGACGATGTGGCGGAATCGAAGCTTCAACCTGTTCAAGAAGTGGATTTCCCCGCGCGAGCGACCGCGATTCGCGACCAACTGACGCAGCTCACGCGCGAGCGCCGCGCCGAACTCCGTGAATTCAGTCGTTCGTTGGTCACGCGAATCGAGAAGACGCTTGATTACCTTCTTGTGATCTCTGCTGCGGTCGACCCCCATCTCGTGACCGAGCGGATGGTCCGCGCCGTCACCGAAGAGTTGGACGATCTCAACGGGGGCCTCGAAAACTTCGCGGACGGTGGAGGAGTTCCATACCTGCAACGCATTGACATTGCGACCGACGGTGTCCTTGACGCGCTTGGGATATGGGTCGGCCTTATCAACGAGCCCACGTACGACGCGATCAGGAAGGCAGCCTCCGCCTATCGGAGGTCCCTTGGGCAGCAATTGATCAATGTTCGTGGCGACTTGAGATCGCTTCAGCAATCGTTTGCTGCCTTCCAAAAGACACAATCGGAGGCCCGTCGCGAATTCGAAAACGAATTGGCCAGCGAACGGGAGCGCATTGAGGAACTCATTTCTAGCGTCCAGCAGCAGACGACTCAGCTTTCGGAAGCCATTACGGCCCAAGCCTCGCGCGCGGAGCAAGTCAGC
>DASQDO010000466.1:0-5180 GCA_035634135.1 Actinomycetota bacterium | reverse complement strand
CAACAGCGGTCACTTCCTGCACCGCAGCACCGACGGTGGGCAGACGTTCACCGCCGGCGTCGACGACGGCGCGGGGCTCGGCGACCTTCAGATCGATCGCAGGAACGGCACGCTGTACGAGGCGTACTACGACGGCGGCGTGCTCTCGATGACTGCCTACCGCAAGGCCCGCAAGGGGAACCTCGAAGACCGCGACACGCACGAGGTCGCCTCGGGCGTCAGCATGTTGTCGCACTGGCCGTCGTTCGACATCGACTCCGGCGGCAACCACTACCTGACGTGGGACGAGAGCGGACAGGGCGATCGCGGCCCCGGCATCTGGTTCTCGTACTCGGAGGATGGCGGCCGGACGTGGAAGGCGCCTACGCGCGTCGACAAGAACGCCAACACCGACATCTGGCCGTGGCTCGCGGTCGGTGACGAGGGCAAGGTCGCCGTGGCATGGCTCGGGGCGAACGAGGAGCTCCCGAACCACGACGCCGAGACCCAGGGCGACCAGGAGTGGCGCGTGTACGTCGCGCAGACGCTGAACGGGCTCGGCTGCAAGGGAGCGTCGTCGCCGGGCTTCAAGGTCGCGACCGCGACGCCGCGCGCCGTCCACACGAGCACGATCTGTCAGGGCGGGACGACCTGTCAGGCAGAGCTCGTCGACCGGCGACTCGGAGACTTCTTCACGATCGAGATCGACAACTCCGGGCACGTCTGGGGTGGTTACTCCGACACTGCGGAAGGCGGGGCGACCGCGCTGCCGGGCTTCGTCCACCAGTCCGGAGGGATCCCGTTCATCGCGCAGCCGTCCAGAGGCGGCAACGACGGCAACCAGGGCGGCAACGACGGTGGCGACCCGCCCGGTGGAGGCGGTGGAGGTGGGGACGAGGACGAGTCGAACGGAGGCGGAGGCGACGACGCAACGGACGACGGAGACGACGCGGCGGCGACTCCCGCCGAGCGATCGAGCCTCGCGGCGACCGGTGCCACGATCCTGAAGTTCGTCGCGCTCGGCGCGGCCCTCATCGCCCTCGGCCTGTTCGTCAAGCGCCGCGCCGCGAAGGCCTGACCCGAAAACCCAGCTTTGGACGCCTTCGGAATACGGTCCGGACCGCGCGAATTGTCCAAAGCTGGGTTTTTCGTTCGCAGATGCGGCGTGCTCGTGGCCGCGGCGGTCGTCGCGTCGCTCTCGAGCGCGTGCTCGACCGAGGCCGAGGGTGAACCCCTCGCGTCCTGCAGCCTGCCGCCTTCGATCGGCTCTCCCTCGGGTCTGCCCGACGACTTCCCGCAGCTCGAAGGGGTCGACCTCACGGAGTTCCAGCTGAAGAAGCAGTTCGTATCGACTGAGGGCTTCGACACCCGCTCGGTCGAGGAGCTCTTCGACGCGTTCCGTCCCGTCTTGGAAGACGAGGGCTTCGACGTCGTCAACTCGGACTTCGAAGGGTTCGAGGCCGAGCTCTACTTCGCGAAGGCGAACAGCCTGGCCGGCATCGTCTCGCTGCGCGAGGGCCCGTGCGACGGCTACGTGAAGGTGAACGTCATCTACGACCCGCTCGAGACCGAGGCCGGGCGCAAGGCCGTGAAGAAGACGAGGCGTCTGTCGGGCGAGGGCTAGGAGCGCCCGTCCTCGTCGACGTCGACGTACACGATCGACAGGCCCGAGCGGAGGATCGCGTCGCGCAGCTCGTGCAGCGTCGGGCTCCGCGCGACGTTGACCCGGATGCCGAGCGCGCGTGAAGCCTCCGCGACTCCCACCTCTTCGATCCGGTCCAGGAACACGCGCGCTATCCGGCCCGGGTCCTCTTCGAGCTCGGCACGAGCGCTCTTCGTCTTCCCGTCGATCGTGACCTCGACGTCCGCTCCGCCGCGCAGGTTGTGCCTCCACGATCCGTCGGTGAAGGCGCACAGCCGCCCGTCCACCGTCTGACGGCCGACCGGCACGCGGTATGGGGCCCCGGTCCTACGCCCGGTGACGTGCAGGACCATGAGCCTGCGGGAGGTCTCGCCGCGGGCACGCCGGCGCAGCCGCCACCGGACGATCGGGTTGATCGCCTTCATGAGCCGGCGCGGCGGATGGACGCGCTGGACGGGGGGCCGGGCCGCGGGCATGGCCCGCGACCCTAGAACCTCCGCTTCAGGTGTCGTTCGCAGCCGCTCCAGACGTGGTCCTTCGTACCGGTCACGCACAGGTCCACGCCCAGGCCCCCGTCCACGTCGTTGCGCCCCGAGCCGGACTGGAGCTCGTCGTCACCGCCGACGCCGCGCAGCACGTCGTCGCCGGGGCCGCCGCGGAGCACGACGTCGCCACCGCGTCCCCCGAGCCCGTCGTCGCCGGCGCGGCCCCGCACGAAGTCGTCGCCGCCACCGCCCTGGATGTGGTCGTTGCCTTCGTTGCCCTGGAGCCTGTCGGCGCCGCGGCCGCCCCACAGGCGGTCGTCGCCCGGGCCGGCCTGGACCTTGTCGGCACCCTTGCCGCCGTACTCGACGTCGTCGCCACCGGCGCCGCGGAGCAGGTCGGCTCCCGCGCCGGCGCGGATCAGGTCGGGCTTCGCCTGGCCCTTGAGCAGGTCGTCGCCACCACCGCCGTACAGGTCGTCCTTGCCGCGGCCCCCGACGAGCACGTCGTCGCCGGAGCTCCCGTCGATGGCGTCCCCGCCGTTGCCGCCGGAGACGCGGTCGTCGCCGTCACCGGCCGCGATCGCGTCCCGGCCCGGCCCGCCGCGCAGCACGTCGTCCCCGGCGCCGCACTCGATGGCGTCCTTGCCCTTGCCGCCGAGCACCGTCGCCGTCGACTCGAGGCACGAGACCTGGTCGTCGCCGCCGCCGGCCGAGACGTGGACCTCGCCGGAGCCGAACACGAAGATCGTGTCGTCGCCGCCGAGCGCCTCGATGGTCGCGGGCACGTCTGCGTGCACGGTGATGAGCTCACCGCAGGGCGTGCCGACGATCGGCTCGCCGTTCGCCTCGACCTCGATGGGCTGCCCGCACGGCTTCTCGCCGTCGGGAGTGGGCGTCGGAGCCGGCGTCGGCTTCGGGGTCGGGTCGGGCTCCCGCGTCGGTGTCGCAGTGGGGGTCGGAGTTGCGCTCGGAGCAGGCGTGGGCGACACGGTCGGAGTCGGCTGCGGCACCGGGTTCCCGCCGCCGTCGGGCGGAGGCGGGGGAGCGGGGGCCGCGGGGACGTTCAGCGAGACCGTCGCCTTCGGCGAGACGTCGGTGCCGTCGTCGGCCACGAACGTGAATCCGTCGGGGCCGTCGTAACCGGCGGCCGGCGTGTAGTCCGCGGTCGCGGCGCAGGACGTGCCCGCGCCGGCCGGCGTGCACTGCACGGTCAGCGGTCCCAGCGTTCCGTTGCGCGGTGCGTCGACGAGCAAGAGCTCGAGCGCGGGGTGGTCGACGTCGGTCGCCTCGAGCGTGAGCGTCGTAGTAGTCGCCGGAGGAGCGTCGGCTGCCGCGTCGCGAGCCACCGGGACGTCGTTGACCGGCGTGACCGTCACCGCGATCTCTGCGGGGGCCGAGTCCTGCAGCCCGGTCTTCACGAACGTGAAGGAGTCCTCTCCGGAGAAGTGCGGGTCGGGCGCGTACACGACGCCCGCGCCGGCGAGCTCGAACGGCACGGTGCCGAGCTCCGTCTGACCTTGCAGCAGCGAGCCGTGCTCGGGCAGCGAGGTGACCTCGAACCGCGACCCGGGGTCGCTGGGCGACGTGCCCGTCAGCGCCACCGTGAGCGGAGTGTCCTCGGGGGTCTGCAGCGTCTGGCCCGCGGCCGTCGGCCGCGTGTAGTCGAACGCCACGGAAACGGTGGCCACGACGCTGTCGCGCGCCGCCGCGCAGCCCGCGCCGGGAGCGTCGCAGTCGTCGGGGTCGCCGCGGTCGGTGACCTTGAACGTGAGCTCGTCGTCGTCGCGCCCGGGTGCGGTCCGCGTGTAGGTCACGGTCGACCCGTTGAGCGTCGCGGTGCCGTCGGCCGGCTGCGACACGATCTCGTAGGTGAGGTCGGCGTCGTCGGTCTCGACGTCCCGGGCGAGCGTCGCGAGGTCGAGCTGTGCAGTCGTCTGCGCGGCGGTCACGGTCATCGCACCGTGGTCCGCGGCCGGACGGTCGTTCACCGGGGTAACCGTGACCGACACCGTCGCGCCGTCCGAGTCGAGGCGGCCGTCGGACGTCTCGAACCCGAACGAGTCACTGCCGTGGAAGTCGTCGTCCGGCACGTACGTCACCGTGCGGCCGGGGAGCTCGAACGGAACCGTCGTGACGTCGTTGCCGCCGGAGCGCAGGGTCCCGTCGGACGGGAGCGAGGTGACGACGTACGCCAGAGCGTCCCCGTCGGCGTCGTTCCCGTCCAGGTCGACCGCGACCGGAGTGTCCTCGGGCGTGGTCGTCACGCCGGGGGCCGCGGTTGGAGCGGCGTTGCCGAACGTGACCGCGATCGTGGCAGGGGTGCTGGTGCGAGCCGCGGCACACGCCGCGTTCGCCGCACCGCAGTCGTCGGGGTCGCCGCGGTCGGTCACCGCGAACGTCAGCTCGTCGGCGGTACGTCCCGGCGCGGTGCGGGTGTAGGTGAGGGTCGAGCCGTTCAGCGTCACGTCTCCGTCGTCCGGCCCGGAGACGACCTCGTAGGTGAGGCCCGCGTCCGGGGTCTCGGTGTCGTCGGCGAGCGTCGCGAGGTTCACCGAGCCCGTGACGGATCCACCGGCCACGTCGATCGAGCCGTCGGAGGCCTCGGGAGCGTCGTTGACCGGCGTGACCGTCAGGTCGACGGTTGCCGGCGTCGAGGCGGCGGAGCCGTCCCACGCCGTGAACGTGAAGGAGTCGTCGCCGTTGTAGTCGGAGTCCGGGAGGTACGTGACCCTCGTCCCCGGCAGGACGGCCGGAAGCGACGTCAGCGCGGTGCCGCTGGGATCGTTGCCCGGGTAGAGGTCGCCGTGCGCCGGCAGCGAGGCCACCGAGTACGTGAGGTCGTCGCCGTCGGCGTCCGTCGCCGCGAGCTGGATCGTGACGGCCACGTCCTCGGGCGTCGTCGCGTCGCCGGGGGCCGCGGCCGGCGCCGCGTTGTCGAACGAGACGTTGATCGTTGCGTCGTTGCTGTCGAGCGGGAGCGTGCACGTGCCGGGGACCGGCAGGCCGCAGCCGTCGGGGTCGCCGCGGTCGATCACCTGGAACGTGAAGGAGTCGTCGGTGCGGCCGGGGGCCGT